>JAJZAG010000342.1 GCA_021799555.1 Deltaproteobacteria bacterium
CACGCGCGAGGCCGGAATCGCCCTCGGCCTCAAGCTGATCGCCCCCGATAACCCCGCTCCCGGCGTCACCGGTCTGATCCTTCCCGACGGCTACGACAGCGGCGCGCTCGTCAAATACATGCGCGACACTCTGGGCGTCGCCGTGCAGGGCGGGCAGGATCAGATGAAAGGCCGGCTGGTCCGAATCGGACACATGGGCAACCTGACCCCGTTCGACATGCTGATCGCCGTAAGTGCGCTCGAAGCGGGCTTGCACAACCTCGGCTACGAATTCCCGAGCGGCGCGGGCGTTGCCGCCGTTCAATCACAAATCGCACGGAGCATTTGAAATACTCATGGCGGAAAACTTCCGCGTCCTGCTTAGCGATACGCTGGCGCCTCAGGGAATCGAGGTCCTCAAGCGCTATCCGCAACTCAACTTCGACATCAAGACCGGCCTCAAGCCCGCCGAGCTGGCCGCGATTATCGGCGACTACGACGCGCTCCTGATCCGCAGCGGCACCAAGGTCACCAAAGAAGTGATCGAACACGCCACGCGCCTGCGCGTGATCGGCCGCGCCGGAGTCGGCGTCGATAACGTCGATATCCCTCCCGCGACGCGGCGCGGAATCGTCGTGATGAACAGCCCGCTCGGCAACAGCGTCACGACCGCCGAGCACGCGATCTCGATGATGATGGCGATGGCGCGGCACATCCCGGCCGCCAACGCTTCCATCCACGCGGGCAAATGGGAGCGCACCAAATTCACCGGCGCCGAGATTTGCAACAAAACCCTTGGCGTCGTTGGCCTCGGCAATATCGGCCGGATTGTCGCCGACCGCGCCCTCGGCCTCAAGATGAAGGTGATCGGCTACGACCCGATTCTCACCGCTGAAGCCGCCGCCCGCCTCGGTATCGAGCTCGTCGCACTGCCCGAGCTTTTCGCTCGCGCCGACTTTATCACCGTGCACACTCCGCTGACCGACGACACGCGCGGCCTCATCAATGCCGCCGCATTTGCGAAAATGAAAAAGGGCGTGCGTGTGATCAATTGCGCGCGCGGCGGAATTGTCGATGAACACGCGCTCGCCGACGCGATCGTCTCCGGCAAAGTCGCGGGCGCCGCGCTCGACGTGTTTGTCGAAGAGCCTCCCCCCCGCGACCATCCCCTGCTTGCGCTCGACGCCGTTATCGCGACCCCGCATCTTGGCGCCGCAACCGACGAAGCTCAAGTCCAGGTCTCGGTCGATATCGCGCAGCAGGTTGCCGATTTCCTGATCGACGGCACGATTCGCAACGCCGTCAATATCCCTGCCGTCACCCCCAAAGAACTGGAAATTCTGGGACCCCATCTGACCCTCGCCGAGAAACTCGGCCGCCTCGCCGCGCAACTGATCGCCGGCGCGCCCACCAGCGTCGCCGTCTCGTTCGGCGGCGAAGCCGCCAACCTGAAACCCGACGCGATCACCGCCGCCGTCTTGAAGGGCCTGATGAGCGGATATCTCGACGAGGAATTGAACGCCGTCAACGCGCCCTACCTCGCCGCCGAACGCGGCATCAAGGTCTCGGAAACCCGCTCGCGCGAAGTTACCGACTTTATCAACACGCTCTCCGTCGTGGTCCGCACCGCCTTGGGCGAGTACGAAGTCGCCGGCGCAGTCCTCGGTAATCGCGCGATGCGCCTGACGCGGATCGACGGTTACCGCGTCGAAGCCGTTCCCGAGGGGTACTTCCTGATGCTCCATAACCGCGACGTCCCGGGCGTGGTCGGCGCGGTCGGCACGCTGCTCGGCGAAGCGGGGATCAACATCGCCGGACTCGAGCTCGGACGCGACCGCGTCGGCGGAACCGCGCTCAGCCTGATCGAAGTTGACGGCGCCGTACCGCCGGCCGTGCTCGAAAAACTCAAAACTGTGTCGGCCATCACTTCGGCGACGCTGCTGAAACTCTGAGGGGACTGATTTTCGCGAACTGGCGCGCCCGTCAAGGACGCGTCAGGCGCGCGCCTGCGC
This sequence comes from Deltaproteobacteria bacterium, assembly GCA_021799555.1. Lineage (GTDB taxonomy): Bacteria > Desulfobacterota > Binatia > Binatales > Binataceae > JBARDN01. The sequence continues at coordinate 1,992 of JAJZAG010000342.1, forward strand.
GCGGGGGAATTCGATGAACACAGTAGCTGTCGTCGGTACGCAATGGGGCGATGAGGGCAAGGGCAAGATTATCGATCTGCTCGCCCGCGACGCCGATATCGTCGTCCGTTTTCAAGGCGGCAACAATGCCGCGCATACGATCGTGGTGGACGGCGAGAAATTTATCCTGCGCCTGGTACCCGCCGGCGCGCTCCATCCGGGCAAAGTATGCGTGATCGGCAACGGTGCCGTCGTCGATCCGCTCGCACTGCTCGGCGAGATAGACGACCTGAAAAAGCGCCGTGGCTTCAACCCGAAAAACCTGATGCTCAGCTACGAGGCGCACATGGTGATGCCGTATCATCGCGCGATCGACCGCGCCCGCGAAGCCCGCGCCGGCAAACGCGCGATCGGCACCACAGGCTTCGGAATCGGCCCGGCCTATGAAGACAAGATGGCGCGAACAGGTCTGCGCTTCGACGACCTGTCCAACTTCAAGCTCTTTGAAGATCGCTTGCGCCGCAACGTCACCGAGAAGAACGCTTACTTAAAGGCCGTCCTCAAGGCCAAGCCCATCAACGGCGCGCAAATCGTCGAAGCGATGAAGCGCGAGCGCCGCCATCTGCTGCCCTACCTGTGCGACACCGGCGAATACCTCGCCTCCGCAATCGCCGACGGCAAGCGCGTCCTGTTCGAGGGCGCGCACGGCACTATGCTCGATATCGATCACGGCACTTATCCGTACGTGACCTCGTCGAATTGCATCGCGAGCGGCGCGTTCTCCGGCACCGGCCTGGGTCCCCACTCGCTTGAAGCCGTGCTGGGCATCAGCAAGGGCTACACGACGCGAGTCGGCGCGGGACCGTTCCCGACCGAGATCTCAGGTTATCTCGCCGACTCGCTGCGCGAAGAAGGCGGCGAATTCGGCAGCGCGACCGGACGCCCGCGGCGCATCGGATGGTACGACGCCGTGCTCGGCCGCCTCTCGGCGCGCGTCAACGGATTGTGGGGACTCGCGGTAACCAAGCTCGACGTGTTGACCGGAATCGATCCAATAAAAATCTGCGTCGGTTATCAATTCAAGGGCAAACGCTATGAAACCGTACCGCTCGGCCGCCATTCGATAGAAGCGTCCAAGCCAATCTTCGAAGAGCTCCCCGGATGGACCGAGCATCTGTCGGACGCGCGCCAACTCTCGGATCTGCCGGCCAACACGCGCCGCTATGTCGATCGGATCGCCGAACTGGTCGGAGTGCAGGTCGCGATGGTAGGAGTCGGCGCCGACCGCGAAGCAACAATCGTGGTGAAAAACCCGTTCACGCCGTAACGCCGTGCGAACTCGCTTGTCGAGCACGCCGCCTGGCCGCACTCCCGTCGCGATTGAGCTGGACGGACGCTCGCACTGGAAGCGAATCCGGGATTCCCTCGCGCGGCAGCCACGCGCGGGAATGACGCTTCAGGACGCCGCGCTTCGAACCCGTCTATCTCACGGAAGATCGAACAGCAGTATCTCGGAATCCTTCGCGGCTGCGATCTGTAGCGACGCCTCGGCCTCGATCGCGGCGCCGTCGCCGGTCGCGAGCGCGGCGTCATTAACTCTGACCGCGCCGCGCGCAACGTGAAGCCATCCCTTGCGCTTGGGATCGAGCGGCTGAGTGATCGATTCGCCCGCGCCAAGGATTCCGTCGAAGAGGCGCGCATCCTGATGGATCGTTATAGATCCCTCGGCGCCGTCCGGCGACGCGACGAGCCGCATCTTGCCGCGGCGGTCAGCCTTGGCGAAATTGCGCTGCTCATAACCGGGCGTAAGTCCGCGCCGCGCCGGCAATACCCACATCTGCAGAAAATGAACCGGCTCGGACGGC
>JAJZAG010000343.1 GCA_021799555.1 Deltaproteobacteria bacterium
GTGCGCCGCCCAGGACGCCGACTTGGTGTTGCGTGAATATGAGACCTTTACGGCGCTTCGTTGCAGATATGAGCGGGTGCTGAGCCGGACGTCCGTGCCGCGGCGCGCGAAGCGCGATATTCTGACGCCGCGTGACCGGCGGGAGCCCAGCGAAGCCGCCGTCCACCAAAACTTCCGGCGATGCTGCCGCTCCCCGCGGCGGTGCAATGGCCGCGGCCTCATCTGCAGATCGTTGCGCAGCAGGTCGCTCATCATGCACTCCAATTCAGGAGCGCGGCCATTGCGCCCGGTAATTGCGCAGTGTCGCGCGGCGGCGTGCCGCCCAGCGCCGCAATCACACGCGCGATCTGTGAGCTGGTAAGCGTGACTGCGTGCAGGTCCTTGGCTCTTTGCCACGACTTCCAGGCACGCTTGGCGCTCGCTCGCTCGTCGAGCTTCGCGTGTCCGGCGGACGCGATCTCGGCGATCCGCGCGGCCGAGAGTTCCGGAAGACGTTTGGCGATTTCCAGAAACGCTCCGAGCAACAGGTCGGGCGGCTGCTGATCGAGACCGGCAATCGCCAGCAATCCGCCAAGGTTTGCCAGATGATGGACGCGAAGCCCCTGCTCTTTCGTGTGCTGGTACGGAGCCATGAGTTCACCATGTAACGAGCGGCTCAAGCTGCGCTCGGACGGAACGGATCGGAACTGAACCGAAGTAGCGCGAGTCCCAACTCCGCGAGCTATCCGTGCCGAACAGCCACACTTGATCCGGCTGAACCGTGTAGCGACCCGGCGTCGTGTGCGGTAGCGATCTCCCGTGACTGTCGCGCGAAACCGTCGCCGAGTTCTCCAATCGCCGGCCATTGATCGCGATGTACGTGCGCGTGACTTCCACGGTATCGCCGGGCAACGCGCCAATCCGTTTTCCGACCGGCTCGATGCCGTCGCCGCATCCTGCTCCGCGCGCGAGATAGCCGCGCGCCTGCGCGAACCTCGCCAAGACGGGCGCCAGACACGCGAGCACCAAATCGCCCCGCGAGATGGGCCGATTCACCATCCGGTAGATTCCCGGCGGACACGCGCTGTCGGTGAGTGCGATCCGCAAGCGGAACATCCAGAAGAAGGCGACGATTGCAGCTATTGCGCTTGTCACAGCGAGCAGCATCCGCACCCCGCGCCGCAGAGTCTCCGTGAAATACAGGCCCTTGCTGTGAAATGCAGAATCCTCGGCCAAAGCGGGGGCAAATCGGTGAAAAACAGGTGACATACTTCAAATCCTTTATCTTGCCCTACGACCGCATCGCCCCCGCTGCCCCGTTCCTCTCCTCCTTCTGTATCGGCCTCTCCACGCCTTCCCCCTGCCTGCTCCGCCAGACTCTGAAATCCCGGTCGCTTTCAACGAAGTGCTTCAGCATCTCGATCGCCACTTCCTTGCAGTCGGTTTCGCGCTGAAGCTGGTCGTGCAAATAGGCGACATACTCGTCCAGCGATTCCTTGAGGCTGCCTGGCAACGTCAGTCGCAACTGCACCGGCGGTAATTCTTTGCCCTTCAGTCTGAGCTTCATCTCTCCAACTCCTTTGCTTGAGTCTTTCTGAGTTCTCCTGCATGCGCGTCTTGCGCCACGCGCTGAATTCCTCGTTGGTCTCGACGAAGTGCCACAGCATCGACCGCGCCACCTCTTCTGGATCGAGTTTCTGATGCACCACCTCGTGCGCGTACTCGACGTACGCGTCGATCTCCTGTTTGAGAAATCCTCTGACTGTGATCGTGAGGTAGCTCAGAGCGAGCCTCTTTCCGTGGACATCGAGTTCCATCTCAGTTGCTCGCTTCCTCAATTCCGGTATGGTCCCGGCAATACGAGGTCGTTGGTCACCATCACGTTGAACTGGTAACCCGGCCGTATCTCCAATGTGGGCGGGATGTTCATCCCGCGCTGAAGACTGCCCTGCGCGACTTGTCCGAGCTGCTGGCTCGCTGCCGCGCCGCCCATCTCGCTGAGCAGAGCCATCTGGTTCGGCGTCGCGTAGCCGTATCCGTAGGGTCCGGAGAAGCCCATTCCCCCGCCGAACGCTCCCATCTGACCGACCATCTGGCCCGCGCTGATCACGGAAAGCAGCGCAGCGGTGCCGAAGGTCTTGAGGTAGTGGTTGTTCACCTCATCGCTGAACCCCGCGTAGCCCGCATCGTCGGCGCCTGGCATTTCCGGAATGTCCATGCTCGATGCGTTCGGGAAAATCAGCCGCTTCCATCCGATCTGCACGCGTTCCTGTCCGTACGCCGCATCGGTTTTGTAGGAGCCGATGAGCTTCGAGCCTTGCGGGATCAGAACCCATCGTCCGGTAGCGGTGTCGAAGACGTTCTCGCGAACCTGGGCGAGAATTGGCCCCGGCAGTTCCGAGTTGATCCCGCTGATCAGCACGGCGGGGATCACACTTCCTGCGGTGATCAGATAGGGAGACTCTGGCGGCTTCAGGCTGGCGATCGCCCCGGTGCCTCCGCTCTGCGCGATCTGCGTGCTCGTGAAGCCATAGGGCCTGTTCGTTCCGGTTTGATTCGCGACGCTCGGGACTTCCAGCGCGGCGCCGTGATGGAAGGCTCCCACCATCGGTGGTGCCGAGAGCGCCTTGACGTATTCCTCCTGCTGCAACTGGGCCAGCCTGCTGGGTGGACGTTCTGGCAGCGCCGCGGCAGGAGCTTGCGTCGCTACCGTGGGCGGTAGCGGTGGGAGCGGAACAGGTTTGATCTCGGACGGTTTCGGACTCCTGGCCTTCGCTTCCAGTTCCGCGACGGCCGCGTGTTCCTCGTTGGACGTGACGGCGGCAGCATCGTCGTTCCGCACGGTCGAACTGGACTCCGGCGAGTCCGAATGCAGCGCGATGATCATCACAAGCAGTGCGGCTGCGACTGCCGCGCCCACGACGATAACCAGAGTGCGTGTCAGCCGTGCGCCTCCGCCTCGTTGCTGGTGAACGCGAGACCCACTCGGTCCAATTGCCGGAGCCGTGGCCATGATTCACCTCGCCCCGCCGGTGTAGCGGATACTGACGCGGTCCTGCTCGCGGCCGACGCCCGAAACCAGCACCGCCTGGTCGAAGAGTTTGTCGACCACGTAGTAGTCGCCCCTGACGCGATAGTTCACCATCTCGCTGCCGTCGCCGGCGGCGACCATCAGCGCGGGAGCTTCGCTCGACTTCGTGGTCGCCGGCATCTGGATGAAGACGTGTGTGCCATCATCGAAGGCGCGAATCGGCTTCCACGGCACCTTCGGCCCTGATATGGCGTATGAGAAATTGAGAACACCCGGATCGAGCGAAGCGAGCGAGGCGACCACGCCGTCCGGCTGCGATTGCGGCTCGTGCGCCTTTTCGGCTGCGTAGTCGGCGCCCCTTATCGCCTGTTCGAGTTCCTCAGGATAGTAGAAGGCGACTTCCTGCATTTCGCGTCCGGCGCGCGAACGCAGCATCAGGTGGTAGATGTGCTTGGTGGTGTAGATCGTGAGATTGGTGCTGATGCCGGCTGCGGTAGGTTTGATCGCCAGGTGCGGGGTCGGATTGCGCGGATCGCCCGATGACGCCGGCGTCACGAGCCAACGTTCGCTGTCGCCGCTGGCAACGTCGGTGATTGTCTCGCCCGGCTCAAGCTGCAGGTCCGTGGTTCGCAGCGGAGCGCAATCGACCATGGGCTCCTGCCCTTCGTCGTACGGGTAAAGTTCACGCTGCGGCGTTTTGAAAACCTGCCACGCGCCGTCTTGCTGATGTTGCTTGACCGCCTCCTGAACCTCTTCGGGCTGCTGGGCGAGTATCTGAGCGCTAGTGAGCGGTGTGGGCTCCGGCTCGACGGGGGGTTCGGCTC
>JAJZAG010000344.1 GCA_021799555.1 Deltaproteobacteria bacterium
GCCCGCCTGCCCGCCGACGCGGCGTCAGGCGCGCTCGGCAGCGGGCCACGCGTAGATGTTCGCCTTGACCGCCTGATAGTTGGCGTCGAGCGCGGGAGTCATCAGGATGATCGCGGCGATCCGCCGCGCCATCGCGGTGACTTCGGCGACTTCCTCCGGCGTCAAATCGCGATGAAGCAGTTCACGCTCGCGGTAGCTGAGCCATTTCTTGATCACCTGGTATCCGCCGATCGTGTATTCCCACACGCGCGCCGGAATATTGCGCCAGTACGCGACGTTGTTGAGATAGATATCGCAGGTATGCGCGCCGAGCAGGTTTGCCGCGTCATCGGCCGAGAGCCCGACCGCCACGGCGCCCGCCGCCATCGCGTCGCGTTCAGCCTGCGTGTAATCGCGCTCGACGATACGCCCGCGCGCGGGCATCACGACGCCGCCCTTGCCCGCGTGGCCCCATCCGGCGCTGAGGGCAAGATGGCCCTTGGCAGGATCGAGGTTTGCGCTGCTCGTGCCCGTGATCACACCGATGGTGGCGAGGTCGGCGCGGAGCTTCCCGGCCGTGACGCTATCGACTTGATTTTCGGTATCGAGCAGCGCCGCGATCTTGCGGCCGAGGTCTGCGGACGCGGTAAGAAGTTCGCGCGAGTTAGGCAACGGAATCTTCGGCCAATCCCGACGGACGCCGTCCGCATTCTCGGTAAGATAGGCAGGCGAATAGCCGATCGCCAGCGCATGCATCCAGAGAACGTCGCTCATGGTCGAATCGGGGGACTCGAAGCCCAGTCGACCAAGAAACTCGCGCGCTTGCTTGCTTAGGTTTGCACGCTCGACCTGCCCGCGTATTCGTATCGGGATGGCTATCGCATCCGGCGCGAGAAAGTGATCGTCAAGTAAGGCCGTGGTGAATCCGAACGGCACTCCTTCAGGGGACGCAGATCCATTGAATCGGCTGACAAGGAAACCATTGCCTTCGAAGAATTGCGCCCAAAGAGTGGGCCGCGCTCGATTCCAAACCGGATTGACCGCTGTGTAGTAGCACCACCTTGTATCGAATGCGCGCACAGCATACCGCGCAACCCGCGAGTGGTCGAACTGTTCCTGTGAGCGTGCTCTCTCTCTCGCCTTTTTCGGCTCGAAGGCCGCCTGATCACTTGTGAGGCCGTAGCCGAGCGCCTTGTATCCCTCCCAATCCAGCTTGCGATCGAAGTACGCGCGCATGCGTTTTTCGAGCGCCGTCCGATCGATGTCGATCAGCGCGCCGCCGCGCTTTTCCATTAGTCCGTTGCTCGGCGGAATCGCGCACAGGTCGATGATACGCGGCCACGACGAGTACGCCTCGCTAATCTCCGACGGGCGGAAGGAGCAGCGATTTTCTATCGACGGTTCAACGCTCGCATATTGCCCGTCGAAATCTTTCACAGCCAAACTCGATAACAACTCCGCACGCTTCGAGCCGCCCCAGAATTGGCGAAATCCCACCGCGGCGGGGGCTTCCGAATAGCCACGGCGAACCAGCGTGCCGATCGCCGTCCCGACTCGGATTCCTTCTCGGTTCTGCTCGGTCGAAAATACGCTCGGATCAGGCCGTCCTTCGGGCGTGAGCTTTCCCGTTTCGCGGCTGTCGCCATTGAGGCAATCGATCCAAATTCGATCGAATTCCGAAAGAAAGCGCTGGCGCATGACGACGAACGAAGGGTCCGAGAGATACGAAAAATTTGAAATGAACGCGACAACTCCGCGCCCGGTCATCTCCGCGATCCTCCGCTCGGCCATCCGGAAGAACCGCACGTACAAATCGTCGAGGTTGAACTTCTTGATTCCCCATTCCGCGACGAGTCCTGCTTTATAAGGCTCGACAAGCCCTTTTTCCTCGGCAGGACTAATACCGTCAAACGCGTTGTAAGGCGGATTCCCAAGGACGACTAATATCCTGGAGGCGTGCTTGACCTTGTCGGCGGCGTCGCGCTCGACCTCGAATTCCGGAAACGGCAGCCGCGCTTTCGGTCCCGTCGGCGGCTCCCATCCGGTGAGCGCGTTGGTCAGGTAAACTCCGGCGCGCTCCTTCGCGTTGTCCGAAAGCGGAGCGCCGGCATTCTGCAAGGCGAGCCCGACCTGCAAGTGCGCGATGACGAACGGCGCGGGCATTATCTCGAAGCCGAAGACGCGGTTTGTCGCCGCGGCCTTGACGCGACTCGCGGTCAGCGCGTCGGCGCCCTTCTGTTTCAGCGTGTCGTGAATCCGGCGCAGCACTTCGACGATATAGCTGCCGGTGCCGCAACACGGGTCGAGCACGAGCACGCTTTCGTCGGCCAGTCCGTCGGCTAGTCCCAGCTCCGAGCGCAGCACCGAATCTACTCGCTCGACCATGTAGGTGACGATCTCGGGCGGCGTATACCAGACGCCAAGCTGCTTACGGAGTTCGGGATCGTAGGCGTGCAGGAACGGTTCGTAAAAATACTGGACCGCGTGATGCTGCTCGAAGGCCTCGAAAAACGGCCCCGGCTCGACCCGGTTGAGGACATTGCCGGCCCAATCGAGAGGCTCGACGATGGACAACTCCTCGAGTTGGCTCACGGAAGAAACCTGATGGAACAGCGCCGCTACGATCGGCACTCGCAGCGAATATTCCGACAGCCGCCAATCGAAGCGCTCTCGTTTGGCGGACGCCCCGCGCTCGCGCCGCCATAGCACCCACGCGGCAAATATTCCGTAAAAGAGGGTCTGCACCAGCGTCGAGCGGAAGAAGTGCTCGCCCTTTTCGCCCTCGAACTTGATGCCGAGCGCCTGTTCCAGCGCCTCGCGCATCGCGGTCAGCGCTGGCAAATCGCGCTTGCCGATGCGGCGCAGGGCCTCGCGCGCATATGAGGCAAGGAACCACGCAACGTCTTTCGGCGCTGCGAGCGCGGCGGGATGCAGCATCACGCGGCGGATGAATTCCGCGAAGCCGCCGCCGTCGAGCTCGGCCGCCGCACGCGGATGCGCGGCTACGTTGTTCCAGAAATGATCTGCGTCATCGCCGGGACCGATCTGATAGCTTTCGAGTGGGCGCGGCTCGCCGTCATCTCCGCGCGCGACGAGAACGAACTCGCGCAGATTGGTGACGAGCACCTGCTCATATCGTCGCAGATAGCGGCGCACCTGCTCGGAATGCACGGTCGTTTTGAGGCTCGCGGCGGCGGGCTTCACCTCGATTGCGCCGCGCGCGGGGATTGTCTCGATAGGCGCGTCACCGCCGGAGTTGCGCAACTGATCTGCCGTGAACAGTCCTCCGTCAGGCAGCCCCGCGCCCTGCTGTTTGAGCCCCATGAAGCAGGTGACTCGAGGTTTCAGGGCATGGCCGACTGCGTTGAACAGAACGTCGAGCGCACCATAATACGCGGTCTCGGGCGTGGCCGCGCCGGTACGGTGAATATCGCGCAGCTTCGTAAGATAGGTTTCGAGCGGATCCAAGTGCGGCTATATGCGCGCGATGCGCTGCTCCCCTTCGATTCTGCCGCTCGCTACTCTATCCGAGCGCGGAGGCGAACTGAATGCCGCCGCGCCGCGTTCAGACGCATCGTTCGCGATGCGGCCCGGGCACGCCAATCTCCCGATTGGCCCATTCCAGAGACGCCAACCGGGAGGTTGGCGCTCCCGGGAAAAGTTTCCGCGCTTTTTTTGCATGCTTGACCTGCCGGGAGACGCCACTGTCAGACGGACGGCGCGCCGATTGCTCTTTTTTTGCAATCGCCATGACGCGGAGGTGAGAGACCGCCAGAGCGGAACTCCGCAGCGTGCCGCCGCGGCGGACTCCGCACGCCCGCTCGAACCGGTAGTGTCTCAGTTTGAAACTATCGC
>JAJZAG010000345.1 GCA_021799555.1 Deltaproteobacteria bacterium
AGTCCACTTTCGCCGCCGCCCGCACGGCCAGCTCGTCTTCATCACCCGGGCCGAGGCGGCCGAGCTTGAGCAATACCCAATCGACGCGGATCTTGGCCGTATTGCACTCGGTGCTTATATGCTCGAGCTGACCGACGCGCTGACCGCTCCCGAAGGCGAAGCCGTCGAGGCTTACCGGATTGTGTGCGAGGCGATGGCGGCGCTGTCGCTGGGATCCGCCGATGCGGCGCTAAGGCAGGCGTTTGAGCTCAAGATGCTCGGATGGGCCGGCTTCGGGCTTGATTTTGCGCACTGCCGAAGCTGCGCCGACACGCCGGGCGCCGAGGCGGGTGCGATGTATTTCATCGCGGGGCGAGGCGGCGTGGTGTGTCCTCGGTGCCGTCCGAATATCGCCGAAGGCGCGATTAAGCTCCGGCCAGAAACCGCCGCCGGACTCTCGCGCCTGAGCGCCGGGCCGCTTGACGGCGCGCGCGGCGCCACTCCCGCAGGAAGCGACGGCGCGGCGGCGTTAGCGCGATTCATCACTTCGATTCTGGACCGGAAACTCAAAAGCGCGTCGTTTCTGGATTCCCTTCTCGAAGGCGGTTAGGCGCCGCCCTTTGGGCGGCTGCCTGCTCAAGGACGCGCGGCAATCGCACCCATCTCGCGCGTGTCGTATCCGCAAAGCCCGGCCACTTCGCTCGCGAAGCGCGATGAGTTGAGCGCCTCGAGCATCGCACGCATCGGCGCAGATGACATCTCGCCGACCGGCACCGCGAAGTCGTAGCGCTCCTCGCGGATCGGGACAAACCAGAGTCCATAGGCGTCGGCGGCAACACGGATCGTCACGCCGACGTCGCCCTGCCCCGCCGCGATCGCCTGCGCGACCTCGAGATGTCCCCGCGCTTCGTGCGCGTAGCCGGAGACCTCCGACGGTTTGATATCAAGCGCATCGAGCGCGTCGTCAAGCGCGATTCGCGCACCTGAACCCCGCTCACGATTGATCAGGCGCAGTCCCGTCCGCTTAAAATCCTGAAACTCGCGAATCTGGAGCGGGTTTCCCGCCGCCGTCGCAATCCCCAATTCCCAGCGCGCGAACCTGACAATCGTGACATGCCGATTCTTGAGCACGCGCCGGACCGCCCCAAGATTGTAGTCGCCGCCGTGAGTGTCGCGCAGATGAACTCCGGCCACATGAGCTTGCCCTTCGCTCAAGGCCTCAAGCGCACCCATGCTTCCCCGCGTGAGCGCGACAATTCTGGCCGGCGCGTGATGCCGCGCGACCCAATCGGCGATCAGCGCGACAGCGGGATCGCATCCCGCCACGATCAAAGTCGCGTCGATTTCCGCCGCGGAAACGTACGCCGCAACCGAGGCGCGGCGTCCCGCAACCCGCGTGACAATTCCGGCAGCCGCACAGAGATGATGCTCTGCCGCAGCGGTCGGAATCGCGACGACGCGTTTACCGACCCGCGCAAGCGCGACCCGCGCTCCCGAGTTGACTCTTAGGGCGGATGGAACGGTGGCGCTGATGGCTTCTGACGAGTCGGCGCCGAATAACGCCTCGACGCTCTCGCCGAGCACACGCGCGAGCGCAAGGGCAACACCAACGCCGGGCTGATATTGGCCGGATTCAATCGCGCCCAGCGCTTGGCGCGAGATTCCCGCCCGACGCGCGAGCTCATTCTGGCTGAGCGCGCGCGCCGCTCGCGCGCGCTTCAATCTACCATCGGTTGACGCCAGCATATTTGTCATTCGGCTATTATTATGGCATAACGCGTCAGCGATCAAAATGACGAAACGTCCGATTTCCACTACGATTCTCGCCGCAGCGCTTTGTGCAACTCTGTTTGCGGCATCCGCTCTGGCCGCTCCGCCAGTCGCTTCCACCGGCGCTCCGCCCGCAGCCGCCGACGATAATCCCGCAGTGGGCGGCGTCTTGCGCGATTTGATTCCTGCTCTTTCCGCACCTGCCGCGCTCGCGCCTATCGCCGCTCCGTCGACGCCCGCGCCATCAGCATCAGGGTTTAGCAGTATCGTCGAGGGGTTCGTGGATAGATGGCTGGCGATGGTGACGAAGACGCAGAACGAGCAACCACACTGGGTGACACCGATCGTGACCGTGACCCCGCGGCTCGAGCAAGAGTATCGCTACGACCAGTTTTTCGAGTCGGCACCTAATGGGGTTGCGGTAAACAGCTTCGGCGGCGCAAAGGGCCTGGAACTGATCCCGCAGCAGAATATCGAAACGATTATCGGCGTGCCCGCCTACCTCAATCGCAACTTCCCTCGTAATACCGACGGCTTCAGCGATTGGCCGTTCCTCGTGAAGCTACGCCTGCTCTCCGCCGACGAGGACGACGGCAATTACATTGTCACGGCGTTTATGGGCTTCAGCGTTCCGACCGGCTCGGAAGTCAACGGTGCCGGGCATGGATTGTTCACGCCTACGCTCGCCGGAGGCAAGGGATTTGGCGATTTCGATATCCAGTCCACGCTCGGCGTCACATTCTCAGACGGCGGTCTCGACCGGCTTGGCGCGCCGGTTCAATGGAACACCACTTTCCAGTATCACTTCTGGAAGTACTTCTGGCCCGAGTTTGAGACTAACTACACTTGGCAATCGTACGGCGAGGAGACGGGACATAACGTCCTGTTCCTGATGCCGGGAATTCTGATCGGGCGCATTCCGATTCATAACCGAATCGGTCTGACGTTCGGCGGTGGTTACCAGATCGCGGTGACCAAATATCACCCGTACAATCACAACCTGATTCTAACCGCACGAATTCCATTTTGAGCGGCAGCTTCGATGCGCAACTTCAACGCCCATTCAGCGTCTTGTCGCGAAGTATCCAAGATTCGGAGAACGAGAATCATTGCCGGCGCGATCGCGATGGCGCTGTGCGCGTGGGCACCCGTGAAATCCACTCATGGCGCCGATTCGGCTGGGTCCATCCTGACGATCTTTTATGCCGACAGTCTTTCCAGCTACGTCGCGACGCTCGCAAAGACTTATGAGCACGAGCATCCAGGCGCTCAGGTCCGCACTGAAAGCAGCGGCAGCTTGGATGCGATCCGAAAAATCACCGACCTCCATCTCCCCTGCGACATCGTCATCACCGCCGATTGGCGCCTGCTGGAAACCCCACGCCCCGGAATCGAACCTTGGGCGGCAGTTTTTGCGGGTAACTCAATCGGAATCCTTTACACTGCACGATCGAAGTTCGCTTCTCGCATCAACGCGGGAAACTGGTGGCGGATTCTCGAGCGCCCGGGCGTTCGCTACGGCCACTCGAATCCCGAGCGCGATCCGGCAGGCTATTGGACGCTCGTCGTGTGGCGCCTCGCCGCGCATTACTACAACGATCCCGCGATGGCCGAACGGCTGGCGGCGGGATGCCCGCGCGTTAATGTCCGGCCGCACAATGTCGATCTGATCGCACTGCTGCAGAGCGGAGATCTCGACTATTACTTCGGCTACGCCTCTGATGCGCGGCTCGGGCAACTTGAGTTCCTCAAGCTGCCGGCCGAAATCAACCTAGGCGATATTAGTCTCGCGCAACAGTACGCTCACGCCCGCGTTACAGTCGGCAATGGTGCGAATCACAAGACCGTCTCCGGCGCTCCAGTTGCCTATGCGGCAACGACCACGACCGCGTCTGCGAATCGAGCGGCCGCGATCGATTTCCTACGCCTGATGCTCGGCGCGGCGGGCCGCAAGGCGGCGGCCGACGCAGGCCTGGTCGTCTATCCGGAAGGGCTTGCCTGGGATCCGTCATCCCGGATGCCACCCGTGCTGCGTGCGATTACCAAACCGCTCGGCAAGGACTGAGGT
>JAJZAG010000346.1 GCA_021799555.1 Deltaproteobacteria bacterium
CGCCGTGGCTCGCGTTAGGCAGTGAGCGGTTTCTCTCGTTTCGAGATACGGCCCTCTACCTTTCCCTCCACCGCTGACATGAGGCCTGCCGATGCGGAATACACCACGCCCGGGTGGGTCAATTTTCAATTGGCGGCAACAAAAGTCTCCACGCGGCTTCGCCCCTTTCCTTCAGGGACCGTTGCGTAGCTCCTCTCCGGAGGTGGGTGCGGGGCGAAGGCGAGATTCATCGTTGCGGTGCGCTACGCGGACGGACGCGGACCACGCGGCTCATATAGCCAAATCGCGCTCGGAATGGCGCGAAAAATACGGAGGGGTTGTCGTTCCGAGCCAGAGCTGGCGACCGATATCGCGCCGAGCGCAACTTCTCGTGTGCTCTAACGCGGCGAGGAATCTCGCCGTTTCGAGGCATCGCTTCAGTTACGCAGAGGTCTCCGGAAGGTGTTGGGACGGATCAGGGCGGCCGTTGCGGGCCGCAAATCGTGGCGACGGCAGCCAATTTCGCTCAAGAGTTTCGCTAAATTTTCTCCTGAACAAATCAGCCTTATATTCCATTTGATTTTGTGCACAATGAAGTGGGTGAAGTCGGCGCCAAAATCTCGGTCGGTATTTCTTGGTGCGCGATCGCTGACGGCGTGGTCAACGCTTAGCGAGGTTGTCGGCCTGATCGCCTCGTGTTTGTGGCGCGCTTTGGGATATGAGGACGCCGAGTCCGAGAGCTTTGAATCTGTACAAGCGCCATGCGAACCAAGTCTCGGCGATAAGCGAAGCAATGACGAAAATAGGGATTCAATAGGCAGGGGATGCGGCCGAAAAATGGGGTACGGAAATGACCGTATCGAACCCACGATCAGCACGGATTCTTCAGCTAATCCCGAACACAACGAGCTCGCCGCACTGGGAAAATTCGCGAATCGAACCCATCGCGATCCCGCGCCCGCCGAAGCCTTCCGAATTGCGAGCCCCGCGGGCACGCGCACCTCGCTACAGTTCGGCGCGGATATCCTGGGTGTCCGAGAGCACGCGCACCTTGATATGATGGTTGGTGTCGGCGAGCGACCCCCAGTGCATCGCGAAGTTCTCGAGCTGGATGTCGGACTTGAAGCGCGCCGACACTCCCATCACGACTTCCTCTGCGCCGAGCACGTATGCGGCGCGCGCGATCGCGTAGACCTGGTCGTTCGAAACGGCAACCAGCGGTGTGACGGCGCGGCCGTGATCCTCGCAGACTTTGACGACGCGGCTGAACAGCTTCTGCTCGGCGTCGGTGAAGACCTGTGCGCCTTCGCTCGAGGCGAGTCCCTTCTCGGTGCGGACGGTGACGGCGATCAGCTCGGCGTTGTCCGGTTCGGAGAGGTAGCGATGCAGGTGGGCGAGGTTGTTGGGATCGCGAATCGCGATAATCCGCTTGACCGGCGCCTCGAGGTTAAGATGGGCGGCGTCGAGATGCTCTTCATCGACCATCTCGAGGTTGAACTTCTCGGGTTCCTCTCCGTAAGCGTGCTCGACCTGGCCGTTGATCTTCTGGGAGATCTCGAAGACGACGAACAGGCCGACCGTGAATGCGATTCCGGCGATGGTCGCGACCTCCTTGGTAAACAGGTTGACGACCGCCGTCATGAACAGGACCAGGAAGGTCAGCGCGAGACCGAGCGGAAAATCCTGTCCGCCCGGACGAAAGAAGGTCAGGTTGAGCGGCACGCGCCACAGCCGCTGATACTTGTGCTTGTAGCGCAGCACCAGCACCGACATCGTCTTGAAGACGAAGCTCCAGATCACGCCGAAGGCGTACGCTTCGCCGAGCACGTACATATCGCCCTTGGACAGGATGATCGTGGCGATTTGCAGGCCCGCGACCAGGTTGACGATCCGGTAGTTGGTGCCGTACTTGCGATGCGGATGGCGGAACCAGTCGAGCAGGACGCCGTCTTCGGCGACCCGGGTCAGAACTCCGACCGAGCCGACGATCGCGGTATTCACCGCGCCGGCGAGAATCAGGAAGCCGACGAAGACTACGAACGCGCGCAGTGCGATTCTGAGCCACAGCGGCCCGACCACGTACATCGCAAGGCCGCCGATCAGATCGTCGCCATACAGCGGCATCCGCACGCTGTCCGGGATGATCATCACGGCGAAGAACGAGATGAGCGAAGTCAGGAGCAGGCTGTAGATGAAGATGATGAAGCCGACGCGGAGCAGGTTCTTGAGCTTGGGCGCTTCGATCTCGCGATTGATCTGCGCGAGCGACTCCTCGCCCGACATCGCGAGGATCGAATGACCGAAGGCGATCAGGATTCCGAACGCGCCGAAGGTCCGCGCCGCCGGCGTATGCACGAGCCATCCGAGCGAGCTATCTGGGAAATCCAGTCGAAACGGCGGCAGATGAAACCCGCGCAGGTACAGCGTCAGCCCGCACCATCCGATCATCATCACCGCCATTACGGTGGTGACCTGCATGATGCGCATCGCCTTGCCACTGGACTCTTCGATACCAAGGATGTTCTGCCACCAGAAATAGACGGTGCATCCGATCGCGAACAGCGCGGCGGTGAAATCGGGCGGCAGCGCGAATCCAAGGTGTGCAACCTTGAGCAGCTCGTTCATCAAGCCGACCAGATACTGTCCGGCGGACACGCCGCTGGTCGGACCGGTCAGGATGTAGTCGAACATCAAGGCCGAGACCGAGAGCTTGGCGAGCGTCGAGCCCATCGCCTCCTTGACGACGCGATAGACTCCTCCCCGCGTGAACATCGAGCACGACTCGACGTACACGGCGCGCACCGCGTACGAGAACAGCATCACCGCGAGGATGAAGTATGGCGCCGACTTGCCGACGGCGCCCTCGACAATTCCGCCGATGTAATAGGCGGTCGAGGCGAGGTCGCACAGGACGACGGCCGAGGCGCGCCAGAACGAGATGAAGGCGAGCATCCCGGTCGTGACAACGATCGCGCGAGTTTGCTTTTGGGAGACGGCTGGCGTACCCGGATTTGGTCCGGTGGGCGCCGGTGCTTTCACAGTCGCGGCCAAAAAAACCTCTCGTGGGGTCCTGCGGACAGTCGTATGCCCCGGCCCTGGGGAATCAGGATGCAATTTGCAGTCCCCGCAAATAGGCGAGCAGATATTTGATTCCTTGTACAATCAGAGTTGCAATTGGCACGAAATTGCTCGATTTTTCGTCGTGCAATTTGCAAGGCACGGGCAACCAGAAGCTGACATTTCGACAGGCGCGCACGTTACAATTAACGATGCTGTCGCGGAACTTCCGGAGCATCAGGAGCCGTGGCGATAACGCGTGCATCCTTCGCTGAAAATCGCGCTCGCATTCATCGCCGGCGTAATTGCCGCGGCTCTTTGGTCACGCTACCGTCGTCGGTTGCGGACGCCCGAGCTTGTGGTTGCGGTCGATAAAGAGACGGCGCGCGATTACGTAGCGCGCGTCGCCGAGCTTGATCGCGAGCGTTCGAAGATCGACGCGATAATCGAGAGCGTCGAGGACGGCGTGATTGTCCTCGACGGCGCGCGCGCGATTGTCCATATAAATGAAGTCGCGGCGGCGATCCTGGTGTTGGATGCGAAGCCCGGCACGGTGCTCGATACGCTCGCCGAGCAGAATCCGCACGTGGCGCGCTTGCTCGCGGCACTGCGCGATCAGACTACGGGAGTCGGCGCGCCCGCGGAATTCAAAGTCTTCCTGCGCGGACGCGACCACACCTACCTCGGACGCGAACTCAAGTGGACCGGGCCCGCGATGGAGCCGCTCGGCACGATTCTGTTGCTCCAGGACGTGACGTTCATCCGCGACCAGGAGCGC
>JAJZAG010000347.1 GCA_021799555.1 Deltaproteobacteria bacterium
GACCAGCCCGATTCCAAGGAGCCATAGCGCATGCCGCTTAAAGACTATCTGTTTACTTCGGAGTCCGTCTCCGAGGGCCATCCCGACAAGATGTGCGATCAGATTTCGGACGCAGTGCTGGATTCGCTGATCGCCGAGGATCCCGATTCGAGGGTTGCGCTCGAAACTCTCGCCAAGACCGGCCTGATAGTGCTGGCGGGCGAGATCACCAGCCGCGCGCATCCGGACTTCGTAAGCCTCGCCCGCACGGTGGCGCTCGAAATCGGCTACGATAGCGTCGAGTCGGGATTCGATGGAAAAACCTGCGCCGTGATGATGGCGATCGAGCCGCAATCCGCCGATATCTCGCAGGGAGTCACCGAAGGCGAGGGTCTGCATAAGGAGCAGGGTGCGGGCGATCAGGGGTTGATGTTCGGTTTTGCCTGCGACGAGACTCCCGAGCTGATGCCGATGCCGATCGCGATGGCGCATCGGCTGATGGAGAACCTGGCGCGGATCCGCAAGGAGCGGCGCGTGAGCTGGCTTCGACCCGACGCGAAGAGCCAAGTCACCGTGCGCTACGCCGATGGGCGTCCGGTGGAAATCACGGCGGTGGTCATTTCGACGCAGCATTCGCCCGAGGTCAGGTACGAGGTTCTGCGCGACACGGTGATCGAAGAGCTGATCAAGCAGACGATCCCGGCGGAATATTTGTCCAAGCACACGGTCTTTCACGTCAACCCCACCGGGAGCTTCGTGATCGGCGGACCGCATGGCGACTGCGGGCTGACGGGACGCAAGATTATCGTGGATACCTACGGCGGCTACGGACGTCACGGCGGAGGGGCGTTCTCGGGCAAGGATCCGAGCAAGGTGGATCGCTCAGCGTGCTATTTCGCGCGCTATGTCGCGAAGAACGTCGTGGCGGCGGGACTCGCGAAGAAGTGCGAGATTCAAGTGGCCTACGCGATCGGGGTGGCCGAGCCGGTGTCGATTTTGATCGACACGTTCGACACCGGCGTGGTACCGGATGCGAAGTTGTCGGCGACCTTGCGCGAGCTGTTCGATTTTCGCCCTGCGGGAATTATCCGCGCGCTTAATTTGAAGCGACCGATTTATCAGGCGACCGCAGCCTACGGCCATTTTGGCCGCAAACCGCACGACGGGTTGTTTCCGTGGGAACGAATCGACATGGCCGAGCGCCTGCAAAGCGCGTTCGGTATCAGCTCGAAGCGCTAGACGCGGAACGATCGATCGTCATCTCGCAAAAAGGACGCAATCACGATGGGAACAATCGCCAAACGCAAAGTTATGCCTAAATCCCGCGCGGGAGCGGGCGCGCACGAACATGACGTTCGCGACCTCGGCTTGGCCGCGGCCGGAAAAAAACGCATCGAGTGGGCCGACCGCCAGATGCCGGTGCTGCGGCGCATCCGCGAGCGCTTCTCGAAGGAGCAGCCGCTCAAGGGCCAGCGCCTGGGAGCCTGCCTGCACATCACCTGCGAGACCGCCAACCTGCTGCGCGCCCTGAAAGCTGGCGGGGCCGAGGTTTTCTGCTGCGCGTCGAATCCGCTATCGACGCAGGACGATGTAGCCGCGGCGCTGGTCGCCGAGTTTGGCATCCCGACCTACGCGATTCACAACGAAGATCGCGACACCTATTACAGCCATCTGCGCGCCGTGCTCGACCGCCATCCAACGATCACGATGGACGACGGCGCGGATCTGGTGAGCCTGCTGCACACCGAATACAAGGACAGCGCGGAAGAGGTGTTCGCCAGCATGGAGGAAACCACGACCGGTGTGATTCGGCTGCGCGCGATGGAAAAAGATCACGCGCTGAAGATTCCGGTGGTCGCGGTCAACGACGCCCAAACCAAGCATCTTTTTGACAATCGCTACGGCACCGGCCAATCGACGCTCGACGGGATCATCCGGGCGACGGGCGTGCTGATCGCGGGATCGATCGTCGTGGTCGGCGGCTACGGTTACTGCGGCCGCGGTATCGCTTCGCGCGCGCGCGGGCTTGGCGCCGACGTGATCGTGACCGAGGTCGATCCGATTCGCGCGCTCGAAGCGGCGATGGACGGGTTCCGCGTGATGAAGATGATCGATGCGGCAAAAGTCGGCGATATCTTCGTGACCGCAACCGGCGACAAGCACGTGCTCGCCGCCCAGCACTTCACCGCGATGAAGGACGGCGCGATCCTGTGCAACTCGGGACACTTCGACGTCGAGATCGACATGGCCTATCTGACCGACGCCGCGAAATCCGTCGATCACGACGTCAACAAGAACGTCGATGCGTACCATCTGACCAACGGGCGCACGCTCTATGTTCTGGGACAGGGGCGGCTCGTCAATCTCGCCTGCGCCGAGGGCCATCCCGCGCAGGTGATGGACATGAGCTTCGCGACGCAGGCGCTCGCATCGGAGTGGGTCGCCAAGGGCGAACAGCTTCCGGCCAAGGTGCATAACGTGCCGCTCGAGATCGAAAACGACGTGGCGGCCGTAAAGCTGGCGGCGATGGGAATCAAGATCGACACCCTGACCGCCCAACAAAAGAAGTACCTCGAGAGCTGGGAATCCGGCACGTAAGAGAAACCGCAGATTTCGCCGATTTCACCGGTGGAAAAAGGGGACGAACGGACCTATACCATCCTAGGTGCGGCGATGGAGGTGCATCGCCTGCTTGGACCGGGCTTCCTGGAAGCCGTCTGTCAACAGACGCTCGCGTTGGAGTTTGCCGAGCGTGAGATTCCGTTTATGCGCTAAGTTGACTTGCCCGTGTTCTATAAGGGCCGTCAACTTAGCACCGTCTATCGCGCGGATTTCACCCGCTTCGGTTCCGTTGTCGTGGAATTGAAGGCGATTACAGCGCTGACGCGAGTCGAGGAAGCGCAGGTAATCAACTATCTTCGCGCGACCCGGTTCGAGGTCGGCTCGCTGCTCAACTTCGCTTCTTCATCGTTAGAGTATCGCCGATTTCTGTCTGCCAAATCGGCGTAATCTGCGGTTTCGCGGTTACGCGGCGAGCTTGTTCGGGGACCATCGGCGCCACAACTCGCCGCTTCCGACCGACGCCGCGATCAGCAGGATCGCGAGCAGGAAGCGCCATGACAGCGGATGCCATAGCGCGTCACCAAGGAAAGCAAACAGGATGGTGCCGGGCACCATCCCGATCATGCTCGCCCAGAAATAATCGCGAAACGTTATCGGGGACGCGCCCGCGATCAGGTTGAGCGCGTTGTAGGGAATCACCGGCACAATGCGCAGATACAGGATAATCTGAAAGCCGTTGCGCGCGATTTTGTCGAGCGCCGCCTGGAACCTGTCGCCGACGAATTTCTCAACGAACGAGCGGCCCAGGAATCGCCCTGCACCGAAGGCGACCACCGCGCCGATATCCGCACCGACGAGCGAATAGACTGACCCCCACGCGGTGCCGAATGCGAGTCCGCCCGCGATCGTCATAACCGCGCCCGGAACCAGAAATGACGGCCCGATCGCGTACATCAACACGTAAACGATCGGCGCCCACGCGCCGGCTTCGAGTACTTCGACCTTGATCTGGCCCGGATCCCGAAACCATTCCAGGTGTTCGAGCAATAACCAGATCGAGCCGCCGACCAGCAATAAGATGATCGCGACCTTAAGAACGGCGAGACCACGCGAGCTTTCGCCACCGGGACGGCGCGAGGGATTTCCGATCGGAGTTGCGGCTGCCATTGGATATTTACATGATACGAATTGGCGCGCGGCTGAGACAAGCGCGGGAACGGCGGTTTTTCGGCGCGGGCGAGTTGGGTTTGTC
>JAJZAG010000036.1 GCA_021799555.1 Deltaproteobacteria bacterium
TTGCGCTTCATGCCTCCGGACAGTTGCCCGGCCAGCCGGTCTCGAAACCGGCTCATGCCTGACGCTTCGAGCAACTGCTGCTCGCGTTGGCGGCGCTGCGCGGGGCTGACTTCAAAGATGTCGGCGTAAAAGCGGACGTTCTCGGCGACGGTGAGGTCCTCATAGAGACCGAACTGCTGGGGCATATAGCTTATATGGCTCTTGACGGTCTCTGGTTCGCGAAGTACGTCCCGGTCTTCGATGGTTACGTGGCCGGCGTCGGCGGGCAAAACTCCCGCGAGAATCCGCAACGTGGTCGTTTTCCCGGCGCCATCGGGACCGACCAGGCCAAGGATTTCTCCCCTCTGCGCCTCGAAGCTCAGGTTGTCGACGGCGACTGCGCGATCGAACCGCTTCGTCAGTCCATCGACCTGTACGATTACGTCACTCATGGCGACCCTGAGGAGACCAGCTCGATGGTAGCGTCGGCGGGCATGCCAGGCTTGAGCTCGTGACTCTGGTTCTCGATATCGATCCTGATTCTGTACACGAGCGTTACACGCTCGGCGTGGGTTTCGACGCTCTTGGGGGTAAACTCGGCGTTCTGGGAAATCATCGATATGTGCCCGACGTACTTCTGTCCGGGGTAACTATCGGTGGTGATCAACGCTGTCTGTCCGAAGCGGATACGGCCGATATCGGTTTCGTTGATATAGGCGCGCAGCCATACGTGGTCGAGATCGGCCAGGGTAAACACCGGAGTCCCCGGCTGCATGTCTTCACCCAGTTCCGCATTTCGCACCAGAATAACGCCGGAGAAGGGGGCGTACAGTCGTGTGTATCCAAGGACGATCTGAGCAAGTTTCAGAGTCTGTTGCGCGCTCTTGATGTTGGCCTGCGCGACGGAAACGCTCTCTTGGCTGGCAGCCTGCAAGGCTTGATCGCGCAGCAGAGCGGCGCGCGATTGCTTCAGCGCAGTTTTGGCGAGATCGCGGGTTTGAGCAGGGATCACGGAGTTTGCCCACAGCTCTTCGTCGCGCCGATAGTCGATGGTTTTTTCCCATAGGTCGGCCCGATCGCTGGCGACCGTGCGTTTGGCGGCGTCCAGATTTCGCAGCGCAAGAGCGAGCTGGCGCTCCTGCGCGATCAGCGCAGCCTCGTCCACGGCGACCTGCTGCTTGTAGTCGTGGTTTTCGACGCGCGCCAACAAGGTGCCCTCCTTTACCCACTGACCCTCGTCAAACGGAAGTTCGATAAGTCGCGACTGGACAGTCTTGAAGCTGAGCACGCTTTGATGTGCTTCGATGTTGCCAGAAACCACGAGCGTGTTTGCGGGCGGTTGCCGCCAAAACCAGAAGTAGGCGACCGCGATCACAACCGCGACGGATACCGGCACGCCGGCTGCCAGCAGTTGATTTTTCCGTCGGAATGACACCGAACTTCAAGTAGCGAGATTCGTGCCCCGGTATCTGCGTCGATGAAACATGGCATCGGCACCATCATCTGTATCCGTCGGATGCATCAGTTGGACTATAAGTGGCGCGATGTCGCTCATACCCGGATCCGGAGTTCGGTCATCCCGAAAACAGCGCGGACAGGAGCGGCGCGAGCTCTCCACGTTGCCAGCGCCGTGCAGGTCCGCTAATCGATAGGGTAGAGAGGATGCCCCGTTAGCTCAGATGGATAGAGCACAGGATTCCTAATCCTGGGGCCGTGGGTTCGAATCCCGCACGGGGCACCAGATTTCCCGCGAATAAATTGAGTTTTTAGCGCCAACGGTTTGTAATGTCAAGTACCCAGCATCGTGACTTTGGCTGAACTTGGGCTGTTTGACGACCTTCCGATACCGCTCGATGCTGAAGGATGAAGAGCCTCACGCACCGAAGCGAAGCTGAAGCCGCGCGCGAGCACGCTTGTTCAACGTCAACTATTCTTGCCGGTCGCATTGACTCACTATTTTTGTTACCGAGTCGGTACTCGTTGCCTCACATAAACTGCTACCCAGCAGCGGAGCTGCGGGGTGGTGGAGGAGATGGCGAGGCGATTGAGCATGGCGACACGGCGAGAGCTGAAAGCTGCGATTAGAGAACGGTATCGAGCGGCCACCAGGCGGGAGGAACGACAGCAGATTCTATCCGAGTTCGTAGGAGTAACCGGGTATCATCGTAAGCACGCGCTGCGCGTGCTGAATCAAGCGCCGGGGCCACAAAGTCCGCGCCCACGGGGGCGACTTTACGATGAAGCGGTACGTCAAGCTGTGACGGTGTTGTGGGAAGCGGGCGATCGCATCTGCGGCAAGCGGCTTCGGGCGCTTATCCCGGTTTTGATCGATGCCATGGAGCGCCACGGCCATCTCAAACTCGACGCGGTGGTAAGAACCCGAGTGCTGGGCGCGAGCGCCGCCACCATCGATCGATTGCTGGGCCCGCAACGCGAAGCAGCCGGACGTGCGCGGCGGCGCCGCTGGGGCGCGGGCTCGGCGATCCGGCAGAGTGTGCCGGTACGAACCTTTGCCGATTGGGGTGATCCGCCGCCCGGCTACTGCGAGTGCGATATGGTCGAGCACTGTGGCGGCGTGAAGGAAGGCGGGAACTTCGTGCATACGCTGACCTTGACCGACATTCACAGCGGCTGGACCGAATGCGCAGCACTCGTGATACGGGAACAGAGTCTGGTGGTCGAAGGGATCGACGCCATCGCACGGCGCCTTCCTTTCGCTCTGCGCGGCCTTGATACCGACAACGACAGCGCGTTCATGAATGAGACGCTGCAGGGCTATTGCGCGCAGCACCGCATCGAATGGACCCGGTCACGCGCTTATCACAAAAACGATCAAGCCTGGGTCGAGCAGAAGAACGGCGCGGTGGTTCGCCGTTTGGCCGGATACGGAAGACTGAGCGGGCTTGCCGCGGCCGGGGCCGTTCAGCGCCTGTACGAGAGCGCCCGGCTCTACGTCAACTTTTTCCAGCCGTCGTTCAAGCTGGCGAGCAAGCAACGCAACGGGGCGCAGGTGCATAAACGCTATTATCCGCCGCTCACACCGTACCAACGGCTGCTGGCTTCCGATGCGGTCGATGCGATAGCCAAGCTGCGCCTACGCGAGCAATTTGCCGTGCTCGATCCGGTGGCGCTGCTAAAGGCGATCCGCGAGGTGCAGCAATGGTTGGTCGCCCTGTCGAATCACGAGACCCACGCGGCCACCTCCCCGGCACAACCGGAGTACTTCAATGCGTTCGCGACCGCGTGGCATAACGATTACCGCGCGCCCAAGGGGCGGAGAAAGACGATCACCAAGCACTGGTGGAGGACGCGCGCCGATCCATTCGGGCAGAGCCTGCCGCTGGTGGAAAGCTGGCTGGTGGCCGAGCCTAATATCACCGCCAAAGAACTAATGACGCGGCTAACCAACCAGCTCCCCGATCTCTATCCCACAGGCGCCCAACTCCGGACCTTGCAACGGCGGGTGAAGCTCTGGCGTGCGCAGTGGGCGCGACAGCTCGTGTTCGCCGCAAGCTCCGCCGGTCGAGTTGACCTCGAGTCCAGGTCAATCCGCGTGAACCAGGCGATCTCGATCATTGATGCCAAGTAAATTAAATCCAAAAGAGAAGTCCAAGGAATGGCAGCTCAGGTAACCATCGCGACTGACAGTGCGCGGGCAATCGAAGATATCGTGCCTGCTCAACATCAATGCCTTTTCTCACGGAGGGGCGAGGAGGGGCAGCCCCTCCTCGCGCTCCACCCCAGAACGAATCACGACGATTATAGCAGAGTAACGTTTCTGGCTGAGGCAACACGCGCCGCTCTCGTAATGGTCGCGCAGCATCGCGAACATCTCGCGCAGCGTGCGCTTGCCGCCGCGTCCGGCAAGCTCGCCCGAGCGGGCGAGCCTCGCGCGGGCGAAAAGCGGATCGTCGGCGTCCGTGCGTGCATAGGCACGCGCGAAATCGCAGCTCTCATCAACGCCTATCCATCCGCGCTCGCGCGCATAGCTCGCTGCGTCCGCCGAGCCGAAATCAAATTCGCCAAGCGTCAGGCGATTCGAGATGCACGCGCGCCCGTCGACCTTGCGCGCAGCCCACTGACGCCCCGAGCTTTCGAGCACGTAGGCCTCGGCATGGTCGGCGATCATGAAGCTGCCCGAGTAGCGGAAATCGAAGTCATACGCCGCCGAGCCGCCTTGACCCCATCGCTCGATCAGGGCGCCGATAACCTCGGTCGCTTCGCGCGCGCTGCGTCCGCGTTCGAGTCCAAGCCGCACCAAATCCATCCCGAGCAGTCCGGTCGCGGGCAGATCCTCGCGGGTCAAGACAGCTTCGTTGCCGATCGCGACGCCGTACTCGTTGAGGCCGTGCTCGAAACCAAACAGCCAGAATGGCCGCGAGCCAATCACGGCGGCGGTTTCCGGCACCTGCGGAATTTCCAGATATTGGCAATGGACTGTCGCACCCTCGCGATGGCGGCGGCGCGGCGCGGAGAACAGCGGCTGGCATTCGAGCGGCGGCCGGTCGCTGTTCTTCGCAAGCATCGTCACGCCCTCGCGCGTCTCGCTCGCGAGCACGACGATCGTGTCGCAGGAGGGAAGTATCGCGCTGCGCGGGTCGAATACCACCGGCGTTTTAGGACGTTTTTGATTTGCGCGATCAGGCCGCGATCACGCACGGTCGCGTTGCACGGATTTCGAACGGAACGGGTACGACAACTTGGGTTGACTTCCGACGCGCCCGGGATGGTTTCGCTGCTGGTGCGGAAATCGCAACGAACCCCGATTCCCGCAGCACCTGGTCCAATGTTCCACGCTCATGGCAACTGACCAGAAACGAAACCAGTGCGTCGCTCAGATTTTTTTCGGCCTCTGCGCGCGTGCGCCCCTGCGAAAAAACGTCAAGCGCCGGGCAGGAGGAGATAAACCACTTCCCCTTCTTGCGAATCCGCGAAGGGAGCTTCATTTCCATCATTACGCGCACTGGAACCATCTTCGTTGGCCGCAAATCCCCTTGCAACAACTCAACCGGTTGCCACAGTGATGTATATCATAGCGTGACGGCCGATGAATCGCCAAAGTCAGTTCTCCTATGATTGCAACGCGTGCGGGCGATGCTGCCGCGACAAGGTGATCACGCTCGCGCCCTACGATGTTCTCAAGATTGCGCGGGCGGCGGGAGTATCGACGGGCGAAGCAGTCAGGCGATTCACGCTGCGGCGCGGATCGATTCTCAAGTTTGGTGCGGACGGCGCGTGCGTCGCGCTTGCGGGCACGCGATGCGCGATTCACGACGGGCGGCCGCTTGCGTGCCGGCTCTATCCGCTTGGCGTCGAGCGGGACAGCGCCAGCCACGGCGAAAGGTTCGTTATGCTCGAACCAGTTCCCGGCTCGCTCGGCGTCTATGGCGGCGACGGCACGGTCGGCGGTTTTCTCGAGGCGCAGGACGCGGACGAACACCTCGAGGCGAATGATCGCTACCGGGGTTTGATCCGGCGCATGCGCGTACGAGTCGCCGACCTGATCGATTTCGAGAAGATCGAGCCGCGCGAATTCTGGCGCCGCGCCACGCGCGAGGCATTGGCGGAAAGCGCCTACGATCCGAATCCGCTCATTGATGCGTTGTTCGATCCCGACGGACTGGTCGGGCATCGCGACGACGATGAAGCAGAGATGTTCGTGCATATCGCCGCGCTCGCAGTGAAGATCGGAAAAACGACCGAGCCGGATATGCTCGCGGCCGCGGCCGTGATGCTCGCGGTCAGCCTTGGCTATTCTCCCGCCGAGGCCATTGGAATTTAGGGAATGCTCGGTACGAGCCGCGCTTGCGAGGGACCTGTCCGGACGGTTGCTGGTTGGCAGGGCGGCGGCAAGAAGATATGATTTTTTCGGGCTTTTGCCCGCGTGACATTGGCGCCGGAAAGTATTGGCGAAAAAGATATTGTTCACTGGGATTATTGAAGACCTCGGGATCGTCGAAAGCCACGTGCGCTCGCGCGAAGGCGCGACGCTTACCGTCAAAACTTCGCTGCCGACGGCCAGAATGAAAATTGGCGACTCGATCGCGATCTCCGGCGCGTGCATGACGATCGTCGCCAAATCGCGGGGAAAGTTCTCGGTCGAGGTGTCGGCTGAAAGTCTCCGCCGCACGACGCTTGGAAAGCTAAAGGCGAACGATCGCGTCAACCTTGAGCGATGCCTGACGCTCGGCAAGCTCATCGGCGGTCACCTAGTGGCGGGGCATGTTGACGGCGTGGCGCGAATTATCGCGGTGAAGCCCGAGGGCGAATCCCAGCTTTATACTTTCGAGGCTCCGGCGGCCGACACGCGTTACCTGATCGAGAAAGGGTCGGTCACTCTCGACGGCGTAAGCCTGACCTGCTTCGGGATTCGCGACCGGCGCTTCTCGGTCGCGTTGATCCCGCATACGCTTAAGGCGACGACGCTCGGACACAAGCAGCCGGGCGACGCGGTGAATTTCGAGGGCGACATGATGGCCAAGTATGTCGAAAAAATTCTGGCGGCGCGCGAAGCTCCAATCGCCGCGGGCGAAGCATAAAGTGGCGCAAGCTGCGCGCGCTAAAAAACAGCCATGAGCCTGATGCAGATACCGCGGAAAATCGAGTATGCCCTGCGCGCGATGATCTACATGGCGGATCGACCCGGCGGTATCGCGCGCGGCAGCGAGATCGCGCGCCATGAGCAGATCCCGAAGTACTATCTCGAAAAAGTAATTCGTGACCTGATGCGGCGCGGCCTCGTACATGCGCGGCGCGGCCCGGGCGGCGGCTATCAACTCGCGCGCAATGCCGACAGCATCTCGTTTCGCGACATAATCGAAGCCGTTGAGGGACCTATCACCCTCAACGTATGCACTGACGGTTCGAGCTCCTGCGCGCTGCAGCCGAGCTGCCGGATGTATCGGGTATGGGAGCGCGGGCAGCGCGTGCTGCTCGAAGTATTTTCCGACTCATCGCTCGCTGAAGTAGCGTCGTCGAAGTCGCCGTCCGACGCTCTGGCCGCGGCGGCGATCGAGATGGCCGCGGCCAAGAATTAGGCCGTTGCCGCGAACGGGATTTCAGCCCGAACACGAAAGAGCGCCGCAAGTCGAGCGATGACAGAGGCGATGAGCGACGCGGAGGCGAACTTTCCGCCCCAATTCCGGGGACGCACTCGTGCGCCGAGCTTTTCCGAAAAGAGCTTTTACCTCGAAGAGTTCTATGGAAAGAGCCTGC
Source organism: Deltaproteobacteria bacterium (assembly GCA_021799555.1). Classification (GTDB taxonomy): domain Bacteria; phylum Desulfobacterota; class Binatia; order Binatales; family Binataceae; genus JBARDN01. The sequence continues at coordinate 7,195 of JAJZAG010000036.1, forward strand.
TATTTGCGATGGTGCCGCCGGGCGGTGATCGGATCAGCGATTTCAATTCACTCATCCGGACGCTCCGGGAATTGCGGCGTAATCAGACCCGATGCATCGTGATTGTTTCTCCGGCCGCGCTGCCCAAACTGCTCAAGCGGATGGGGCGGATGGCGCCGGCGGCGCCGATACCGGTTTTCGATCCGGCGCTGGGGCTGCGCTCGCGTCCATATCCGCCCGATTCGGCAGTCGCGCAGATCTGGGAAGGATTGCGTGCGGGATCGATCGTGATCGCTTCAACCAACGACGAAAATCCCGCCGATCTGGTCGTGTTCGCGCAGGAACTCGCCAGCCGCCTGCGCGTCTTCAAGCTGATTTTTGTGGACCGGCAAGATGGGCTTAACGATCGCAACGGTCACCGGTTGTCATTTGTTGAGATGACGCGAATCCGCCGCACACTGGCGGCGTCCGGCTCGCGCGTGCGCCGCGCGATTGTGCGCGCCGCCGACCGCGCGCTAAAGGACGGCGTCGGGTCGGTCAATCTGGTCGCGCCGCGCGGGGTATACGACGAGCTGTTCAGCTTTATCGGTTCGGGCACGCTGTTCACCGAGATGCAGTATGGGCAGGTGCGCCCGATCTCGATCGATGATTTCGAGGAAGTCGAGGCGCTGATCCGGCGCGGACAGGACGAGGGCTTCCTGCTCCATCGCTCCCCCGAGCAGATCGCGCGAATCTTGCCGTCGTGCTTCGGCTACCGGATCGGGGACGAACACCTGGCCGGGATCTGCGCGCTGCTGACCGATCCGTACCGCCGCGAGCGCGCCGGAGAGATCACGGCGATGTACACGCTGACGCGTTTTCAGGGCGAAGGGGTGGCCGTCGAGCTGGTCAAGGAATGCGTCAAGGAGGCGCAGGCGCGGATGTTGCGGTACGTGTTTGCGTGCACCAGCGAGGATCGCGCGGCGCGCTTCTTTGCGCGGCTGGGTTTCCGGCGCATCGGCCCCGATGAAGTACCCGCAGCCAAATGGCGCGGCTACGACAAGCCGCGCATCGAGCGGCTCTCGATCTTCCGCTATGAGCTCGATTAAAAGAACCGCGCGTTCCAAGCCGCGCCGCGGCGATCGGCCATGAGATCACAACCGCTCCGGATTACCGCCGCAATTGCCGCGATCATTATCGCGAGCGCCGTACTCGTCACCTATCGCCTCGGCGCGAGCGATATCTGCAGCGGCAACGAGGCGGTCGAGGCGGTGTTCGTGCAGCAAATGGTCGAGCATGGGCATCTGTTGTTTCCGCTCGAGAACGGATCGCAGCCGATGTACAAGCCGCCGTTATTCCATTGGACGGCGTATGCGCTCGACCGGATGAGCGGACGGCGGCGAGTGACGGCGGCCAATCTGCGCGCGGCGGCGGCGCTCTATGCGATTGCCGGCGTGATCATAACGATATGGTTTTCGTTTTGGCTCTTTGGTCGCGACGGCGCCGAAGGCGCTATATTGGCCGGGCTCGCTCTGGCGGGGTCGTATCAATATATCAGCCAAGGCCGCTTCGGCCGAGTCGATATGACGCTATGCTTTTTCGAGGCGGCGGCGTTGTTCATCTTCGCGCGCTGGCTGCCGCCCAAGCGCGACGCCACGATCGACACGCCGGCGCATCGGATGCTCCTGTACGCGCTGGCGCTCGCGATTGGGTTGGGCGTTCTTGCCAAGGGTCCAGTAGGAGCGTTGCTGCCCGGGGCGGCGATCGTCGCGTTCCTGGTGGTTGAACGGCGATGGCGCCAGATGCTTGCGATCCTCGAGCCGGGGCCGATCGTCATCGGAGCGGCGCTCGCGTCGAGCTGGTACGCGGCGTGTTACTTTGGCGGACGCCTGGGTTTTCTCAACCGTCAACTCGGCAGCGAAAACGTAGGCCGTTTTTTTGGATCGCTGGGGGCGATGGCGCCGTGGTACTACGTGAAGCCGCTGTTGTTGAACTCGGCGCCATTGAGTTTGCTCGTGCCGATCGCAGTGGTATGCGCGCTGCGGCGAAACGCAGCGGCAACGGCTGTGGAAAATCCGGAGGCGGATGTTCGCGTCGGCGTGGTGATGCGGCTGTTCGCGATCTTCTGGGTGGTGACCGTCGTGTTCTTTACCGTAGCCGCGTACAAGCGCCGATCGTATCTGCTGCCGCTATGGCCGCCGGCGGCGGTGATGCTCGCGTGGCTGGTGATGTTCGTGCGGAATCGGCCCTGGGGACGCGCCGCACGGCGGGGCTTTATCGCCGTTGCGATCGCGATGATGGCCTTCAATCTGATTTACATACCGCGCAGGGAAGCACGCAAGTGCGCGGGTTCGAGCTTTCGTCCCGCAGCGCGGGAAATCACCCGAGTGGTTGGCCGCGATGAACCGCTGTACGTATACGGTTTTCGCAAAGAGGTTGCGCCGCTACTTTTCTATCTCGATCGCGACGCGCCGTCGTTCAAGGGACGGCTCGGCGACGCGCCGCCCGGATACGTGATCGTTCCCGCGCGCGTGTGGCGCGCCGAGCAAGCACAGGCGCCGGATCTGACGCCGGTGCTGACCAGTATTCACGGCGACCGTCGCATAATTTTGCTGCGGCGCGGAAAAACTTACGCGCGCGACTGAGCAGTAGCGGCGGTTACTGACTATGCGCCGCGGACGGCGAGGGATTCTTTGCGGCCTGCGACTTCTGCCTGAGCTGCGCGAGCATCTGGCGGAGCTTTTGCGGATTTACCGGTTTCTTGAACAACGCGCCTTCCAGTCCCTTGAGCCGCGCGCGCTTCATGATGTGATCCTTGTCGTAATAATAGGCGGTCATCAGGATCACCGGCAGCGCGGGCATCTCGCCCTTGACGGACATATAAAAGTCATAGCCGTCCATCTCGGGCATCACGACGTCGGAAATAACCGCGTCGACCTTGACATTGCGCAGGATTCCGAGCGCCGCCGAGGGACGCGTCGCGCAGTGGACTATGCATTTTTCGGCGCGCAGCACTTCGCCGAGCGAGTTCACCACCGCAAGGTCGTCATCGAGCACGACTACGGACATCCCGGCCAGCGGAAATTCCTCGTTTGGCTGCGGAATCGCACCCGGCGTCGGCGCCGGTTCCTGGCTCGGCGGACGTTCGCGCGGTGCTTCGCGTGGCGCTAGATCCGCCATCCGCTTGCCCGCGAGGTAGTCGCGCGTTTCATAAACGCCCTTGCGCGCCATCTCGTCAAGCCTGCGCACGATCGCCTGCACGCGTTCGATACTCGAGCGAATCGAATCGACGCGCTCATTCTCGACGACTTTTTCGGCGTCACTAAGATGACTTTCCATCGCGCGGGTCACGAGCTCGAGGTTGTTCAAAATGGATTCGAGCGGATTGTTGATCTCGTGCGCGAGGCTGACTGCGATCTCGCCGGCGGTGGCAAGCTGCTCGCGCTGGCGCATCCGGCGGATATCGCGCGCAAAACCGATCGAGCCGATTTCCTTGCCCTGTTCGTCGTGGATGAGTCCGCCGGAGATCATGACAGGAATGAGCTGGCCTTCCTTGTTGCGGAAGCTGGCTTCGAAATTCGAGATTCTGCTGCCGTTGGGCGACTCGCGCATCGCGCGCATCGCGCGCCGCGCTTCCTCGCGGGAGGGATAGATAGTATCGGTGCAGAGCTTGCCGATAACTTCCTCAGGAGCGAAGCCGAGGTTCTGCCGCGCGCCGTCGTTGTAATAGATAATTACGCCTTCGCGATCGACGGCGATTATTATGTCCGGCGAGCTTTCAACGAGGTGTTCGAGATATTTGGTGTCGAGCGATAGCATCGGTTTGCGGCCGCCATTCGGCAATAAATCCGAAGACCCGATGGCGTCACCGCGCGCGCGGCCGGAATTTTGGAATCATCAGGTCCTCACCCCCGCGCTCGAAGGTCACTTCCACCGGCATCCCGATTCTTATTTCATGCGGCTTGATGCCGACCAGGTTCGAGATCATCTTGGGACCTTCTTCAAGCTTGACGACAATCACCGCATAAGGAACCTCGGCGGCAAAAGCCGGATGATATACCTGGTGCATGATATTGAAGCTGTAAATCTCGCCGCGTCCGCTGACCGGAACCCAGGTTGCGCCGCGTCCGAGGCATTTGGCGCACAAGTCATGGGCGGGAAATCGCAGTGCGCCGCAATGGTCGCACTTCTCGACCATCAACTGACCGCGGCGCGCGCCCTCGAAGAAGCCGGCCATATCGGGAGTGACGGCGGGAATTGGTCTGCCAACTGATGCCATAGATCTTATAGTCTGATTATTTGAATCGATATGGGTTTACCGCCGCGCCGATACGCGGCGGAAGAATTCCGGATTATTCAGTTTTAAGGGTTTGCTCCGAGGACCAGTGTCGAATGAGTCGATAGGATACCGCCATTGCCCGACACCAATCCTATATCGTGCCGCGGAACCTGGCGCGCCGCGGCCTCGCCACGCATCTGCACAACAGCCTCCGCCACCGGAGTCATCCCCCACATATAGAATGAGCTGAGTTGCCCGCCGCCGGTATTGACCGGCAGCGAACCTTTGGGTCCGATGCGTCCGCCTTCGACGAAAGGTCCGCCCTCGCCCTTCTTGCAGAAGCCGTAGTCTTCGAGGGTCACGAGGACGGTAAAAGTATAGCAATCATACAGTTCGGCGAAGTCGATATCGCCGAGCTCGATTCCAGCCATCTTGAACGCGGTCTTCTTTGCGAGCGGAGCGCCCGAAACCAGAGTATCCATCGGGTCGCCACCCGGATGGCCCTGTCCCATACCGAGAATGTAGACGGGAGGATGCTTGAGCGATTTCGCGCGTTCGGCCGAGGTTACGATTACGGCGAGGCCGCCGTTGGAGACCAGACAGCAATCGTAGAGATGAAACGGCTCGACCACCCATCGGGCAGCGTTGTAATCGGCCATCGTCATCGGAGCGTCATAAAATTGCGCGGCAGGATTGAGGTTGGCCCAGTCGCGCTCGGCGACGGCGATCGCGCCAAGGTGCTCCTGGCGAGTGCCGTACAGATGCATATGGCGCTGGGCGACGAACGCATACGCGGCATTGACCCCGAATTGTCCGTAGTAGGCGTTGAGACCCCGCGCGAAACCATACGCCGCCGCCGAACCTCCGGCGGCCTTGCCCTTTTCGGGCGAGGGCGGACGCAGGGGTGCGTCGGCAAATACGCACGCGACGACATTGGCCATCCCAGCCGCGATCGCCTGCGTGGCGTGCATGATCATTGCGCCCGCAGTGGCGCCGCCAAGATTCATCGTCGCAGTCAAGGTGAGGTCGGTCAGCCCCATCGCCTGCTGGAGTGAGAACGAAGCCATCGCGTTCTCCATCCAAGTCACCCCCGGGTTGACCAGCAGGCCATCGAGGTCTTCACGGCTAAGGCCGGCGTCTTCGAGGGCGAGTTCAATCGCCTCGATCGCAAAGCCCATCGCATTCGGATGGTCGAAATTCTTGCCCATCCGGGTCTGACCCAACCCGGCGATGGCGCATTTGGCTCTCAAGTCAGTCGTCATTCCAGCACTCCAGTAAGCGGCCCACACGGCCGACGGTCCAAATTAGAATCATAGCCCAAGTAGGGTCGCGGCCAAAACGGACGGGATCGCCCATGATAGCCTCAGGCGCGGCGCTTTCGTATTGTGTTTAGATTGGTTGCCAAGGGCCGATTGATGCACTTACAATTGTCGGCGGGAGATCTAGACAGATGGCCGAACCGGTAAGCTTCGAGGCGCTAGCGAGCAGCCAACATGTGCTCTCCAGCGCGGAAAATTTTGTCCTCTACGTTCTGCTCGAGGCGGTCGCCCGCGGAGCAGGCGGCAGCGGTGGTGGCGGCAGCCGGCTGCCGCTCAACCTTGGTGTCGTAATCGATCGCTCGGGATCGATGTACGACGAGCAGCGGCTCGATTTCGTAGTCGAGGCGGTAAAGTTCCTTGCCTCAAACCTGACTGCGCAGGACAAGGTCTCGATCGTCGCATTCGCCGACAAAGCGAAAGTGATAATCACGTCGGACGAATCGACCAATCGGGACGCCGTCAAGCGCGCGATCGACGATATCGATTTGCTCGAAATCGGCGGAGGCACGCAGATGGCGCTCGGGATGCGCGCGGCGATCGAAGAGGTTAAAAAGAACCTTGACTCCTCGCGCCTTAATCGGGTCTTGGTCCTAACCGACGGGCAGACTTACGAGGAGACCGCCTGTATCGATCTGGTTCAACAGAACCGCGACAAGATTTCGTTTTCGACAATGGGCGTTGGCGTCGAGTTCAACGAGAAGTTGCTCCAGCGTTTGGCTCAGGACTCGAACGGAAAATATCACTTCATCGGCAACCCGGGGGATATACCCGGAATCTTCGATGACGAATTGCAGGGACTGCGGGCCGTCACGCTGCGCAACGCGAGGATCGATGTTACGTTGGCGCAGGGCGTGCAAGTGCGCGAGACGTTTCGCGCCTCGCCCGAGATTTACGCGATGGGAACGCCGATTATCGGCGACGATCGCAAGGTCTCCTATGAACTCGGCGATCTTGAAGCCGGCGTGCCTGGTTCGGTGCTGCTGACCCTGGTTCTGCCACCGCGCAGACCGGGGTTGGTGCGGATGCTTCAGAGCGCGCTGCATTACGACGTGCCGGGGGTGGGCGAAGGGTCCGCGGCTTGCGATCTGGCGGTCGACTATACGCTGGACCGCACGCTCACCAGCAAGCGCAATGCGCGCGTGATGAATTTGGTCGATCAAGTGTCGATCGCCAAGCTACAGGCCAAAGCCGAGGAGGAGCTCAAGGCGGGAAACGTCGATCGAGCCACGCGGCTTCTGGGCAACGCGATTCAAGGCACCCAGCGGATGGGCAACAGCAAGGCCACGCAGGCGCTGGCCGGGTTGCTCGATGAAGTCAAGAAGACGCAGACCCTGCAAACCAAGGCCGCCAAGACGACGCTGTTGAATGCACAGGCGGTGGTGCGCAAGACCCAGATGCTCGATCCAGACGCATTGAAGGACATTAATAAACCGGGATAGTTAAATCGGTTCCACCGGAGTTCGGGCGATAAACCTCAAGCAGCCGAAGGACAGGGGCTTAAGACATGATCAAGTGCAGCGAGTGCGGCTACGAAAACATGGACGGTCTTGACTATTGTGACGGATGCGGGGCCAAACTGAACGCCGCCGCGGGAACCTCGGCGCCTGCGCCGGCTGCGGCGGCCGAACCGCCCGAGTCTGCAAAAGCCCCGGCTGAAGCGGCGGCGCCCGAAGCGGCGGCACCCGAAGCACCTCCGGCTGCCGAAGAAGCCAAAGCTTCAGAAGCGCCGACCGGCGAAATTAAGCCGGAAGCCGCTGTTCAACCGGAGCCTGCGCCGGCCCCTTCAGGAGCGCCGGCGGCGTTCAAGGCTACGCTTAAAATTATTCGCGGCGGACGCAAAGATCAGGAGTTTCCGCTCGAAGACGGTAACAATCTGGTAGGACGATGGGATCCTGACACGGGATCGTTTCCCGAAGTGGATCTTGACGCCGACGACCCCGAGGCCAAGGTCTCACGCAAGCACGCGCTGATTCGAATCGCGGAGGGCAAGATCACCGTCGAAGATATCGGAAGCTTGAACGGTACTTACGTAAATCGCGGCGCACGCTTGGCCCCCGGGACCGCGGTCGAACTCAAGAACGGCGATGAGGTAATCATCGGAAAGACCTTTCTCAAGCTTAGGATCGATCCGATCTCCTGATTGTTTCGCTCTGTGAAGCGGTGCGCCATCCGGCCCTGCACGCAGAGTCGAAGCCGGAAGACATGGACGCAGTATGAACCCGGGTGAGCCGCTGGCGGAGGGCCACCTCCTAGATGGCCGCTATCGCGTTCGAAAAGTCCTCGGCGTGGGCGGGATGGGACGAGTTTATCTCTCCAATGACACGCGCCTTGCCAGCCGCCCCGTTGCGGTCAAGGAGATGATCCTCGGCGACGGGATCGCCGAGAAGAAAGCGATAGAAGATTTTACGCGCGAGGCGACGGTCCTCGCCCGCCTGACCCATCCGGGCATCCCGACCCTGATCGATCACTTCGCTGAGAACGGACGCCATTATCTTGTGATGGAGTTCGTTGCGGGCGGCACGCTTGAGGACGCTCTTGCCAAGGCGGGCGGAAAGCTCTCAGAGGCGCAAACGCTGCGCTATGCGCGCCAGATGCTCGAAGTGCTGGACTTCTTACACAGTCAAACTCCGCCGATCGTCTACCGGGACATCAAACCCGGCAACATCATGATCGACAAAGACGGGCGCGCGATGCTGATCGACTTCGGGATCGCGCGGTTTCTGCCCAAGGGCGGTAAGGCGACGATGATCGGATCGCCGGGCTACGCACCACCCGAGCAATATGTCGGCACCGTCGAGCCACGGTCGGATATCTATGCATTGTCCGCGACGATGCATCATTTGCTGACCGGGCGCGATCCGGCTTTCGAGCCGCCCTTCAGCTTTCCGCCGGTCAAGAGCCTGGCGCCGGAGATTTCCGACCAAACTGCGGCGGCGGTCGATCGTGGGCTTAATCATCAGATCGACAAGCGCTTCGCCTCGGCGCGCGAAATGCTGAATGCGCTGCCGATTCCTCCGCCCGAGGTGCATGCGCCTACGGGCGCGTCAGGTGCGTTTGCCAACGGCGGCGAGTCGATGGGTACGATGCGCACCGTGGTGCTCGCGACTCCGGTCGCCGCACAGTCCGATTCATCTCCGGCACAACCGATTCGTCCCAGCTCGCCGACTCCGGGGCGGCTGACTCGCCAGCCCGCTTCAGTTCAAGCGCCGGCGCCGCCGCGCCTAACACCTGGGCCGCCGCAATCGTCGCTCACGAGCATGCCCACGGTGGTGTTGACGCAGCCCGCGCCCGCGCCGGTGGTGCAGGCTTCAGGATCGAAACCGCTAAAGCCTCCGATGCGGAAGGCGATCGAGTTGGGCGCGCGCGCCAAAGCGCTAATCGAACGCGGACTGAAATCGAAGATCGTATCGACCATGATGCAGGGCGCATCGAACACGACGGCTGGAACGCCATCGGGGCCGTCTTCAACCGCAAAGACACGCGAGTTGCGTCCGACGATCGCTCCGCCGCGGCCTGCAGGTGCGGTGTCGACGCTGGAACGCAAGCCAGCGCCCACGGTGGCCCGCTCGGGATCGATCGCGCCAGCGCGTCCCAAAACTGCGGCGCCGGTCACGCCGTCGCTGTTTCCCGCCGAGCCCAAGGCGCGAGCCTCGGGCGCTCCGGCCCGACTGGTTGTGCGCGGGGAAAACCTGGAATTCCCGGTCAAGTTCGTTCACACGACGATCGGAAGGAGCGGGGGGGGACAGACGCAGGCGGCCGCACCCGATATCGATCTGAAAGCGCTCAAACGCGGAGCGGAACGCGTCTCGCATCAGCACGCCGAAATCGTTCAGCGCGGCGCGGATTACTTCGTCCGCGATCTGGGCAGCCTGAACGGCACTTTTATCGCCGGGATGGGGCGACTCGGGCGCGATCAATTGTACAAGTTGAAAGATCGCGACCAGCTGGTTCTGGGGGGTGTCATTCTGCAGTTTCGAAGAGGCTAGTCGCGCATGATTAAATGTCCCGATTGCGGTGAAGAGGCGTCCGATGACGCGAAGTTTTGCAACCGATGCGGACGCGGGCTCGATTCCAGCTCCGCGCCTGTCCAATCTTCTGTAACACGTCCGGAGCCGTTGGCGTCGGGCACGATTTTAAAGGACAAATTTGAGATTATTGAGCTGCTTGCGGGCAACTCGATTGAAAATCGCTATCGCGCGCGCCGGGTCGGAGCCGAACCACAGGCTGCGGTGATTCTGCGTGAACGCCTCGGCCCGCAACCCGCCGCCGGCGCCGATACCCAAGTCGAAAGCTCCGACGCGGTTACGGCGCCCCTCGCCTCAACCGAAGATGGCGCAAAAGCGAATGCGTCCGGCGACGCCGAAGATCCCAATGGCCCGCGCGCAAAAACAGCGGAACTGAAACCAATCGCCGCACCAACCGCGCCACCCGAAGCGGCGGATCCTCCCGATCAGGACGCGGAGGACGAGGTGACTTCCGGAGAGACGCCATCCGAGCCCGCGACTTCCGAAGCCGCGGCGAGCTCCGAACCTGCGGCGAGCTCCGAACCCGTG
>JAJZAG010000348.1 GCA_021799555.1 Deltaproteobacteria bacterium
CTCTATACGGCGGAGGCCGAGCCCGGCGTCCAATTATACAATAACCTTTTGATTGGCAGAAGTTTTCAAAATGCGCTCTATTGCGCCACCGGAACTCCAGCAATGACTACCAACGACATATTCAGCGTCAGTGCGACGGCGGTTTCAGGCACCTGCGCATTACCGAGCTCGCCTCCGGGAAATATTTCCGCCGATCCGATGTTTGTGAGCGTCAGCACGAATGACTATCATCTCATGGATGGCTCTCCGGCGATCGATGCCGGCACCAATTCCGCCCCCGACCTTCCCAGCACGGATTTTTATGGCAATCCGCGAATCGTCGCCGGATATAGCGGGGACGCCGCGATTGTCGATATGGGAATCGCCGAGGCGCCCGCGAATGAAACCAAACCTACTCCCTCGCCGACACCAACCGCAACGCTATCGCCCACTGCGACTTCCAGTCCAACACCAACCGCCAGTCCAACACCGACCGCGACCCTGTCACCGACGGCAACCGCAACTCCTACTCCAGTGGCCGCCAGGCTTCGAGTAACACCTCCAGTTCTGCGCTTTCCCGAAACCATAGTGGGCCGCACCAGTCCCTCGCAGCATATTACGATAGTCAATCCGCGCAACCGGAGGCAGGATGCGCCAATTGTGATCGAAAACCTTTATATTATCGGACCGTTCGCGGTGGATTCGGGGAGCAGCACCTGCCATGCGGGAGCGGCCATAGCGCCCCGGGAAAATTGCCGGTTCGTGCTGAGCTTCACCCCAACCGGACCAGGCGAGCAGACTGGCACGTTCGAGTTTCACGATAACTCTGTGCCGCTTGGTCAAATAGAGGTGCTTCTGAAGGGAAAAGGCACAACTACGAAGCATCGATAATGAGCTGCCGGAACTTGAAGAGGCCGCGGGTTGCGTGCGATGCTTCGTGGCGGACAGCGGACCTCATTCGCGTCCTCCGAATCACGAGGAGTATCCGACATGGCCGAGCAAGTTCTCAAAGTAACCCGTCATTCGAGTTACGCGATTCTGGCGCTCAATCGTCCTGAAAAACGCAATGCGCTAAACCAGCCGCTGATCGAGGCGCTCAATCAGGGGCTCGCGCAGTTCGAAAACGACAAGGAGATTCGCGCGCTACTGCTGCGCGGCGAGGGTGGAAGCTTCTGCGCCGGAATCGACCTGAAAGAAGTTGATGAGGCCGTGGGCGGTCATAATCCGACCTCGCTCGAATACGTGTTCAGCCGCCTCGAGCGCTTTCCGGTTCCCACTATCGCCGCGATACAGGGCGCCGCGCTGGCAGGAGGACTTGAACTCGCGCTGCACTGCGACCTGCGAATCGCGAGCCACAACGCCAAACTCGGCATGACGCTTGGACGGGTCGGCCTGATGGTGCCGTACGACTTCACACGCAAGCTGATCGAAATTTGCGGTTCCGCCAACACCGCATGGATTCTCTACACGGCCGAGCTTATCGACGCCGAGCGCGGACGGCATATGGCGATGGTTCACGAGGTCGTACCCGACGCGAAGCTCGGCGAGGTCACGACCGCGCTGGCCGAAAAAGTCGCCGACAACGCGCCCTTGGCCCTGCGCGCGATGAAGGCGACGGTGCGCCGCTGCATGACCGAGACCTTCGACGCGTGGCACGACGACCTGCTGCGGATGGCGCGCGAGGTTCGCGCGAGCAAGGACGCCAAGGAAGGAGTGCGCGCCTTTTTAGAAAAGCGCAAACCTGCCTGGAAGGCTGAGTAGCCGGACGGGCACAGGGCGGGCGCGGCTTATTAACCGCGCGCGAGCGCCTCGCGCAGTGCGGCCGCGCTCGCCAGCAGCGTGTTCGGCAGATTGAGCGTTCCGGCGACGTTCGAGTAAGGATAGAGCCGCGCATTGATATGCGCGTGCAGCGGCAGTCCTTCGCCCTGATGAATCTCGTAATCGAGTGGAATGGGCCCCATCAGCGCCAGAATCCGGAAGATCGCGCGGCCGAAACCGCGCAGCTCGTCAGCGGACAGGTCCGAGAGCAACGCGTCGCGATGCTGGCGCATGACGACGTCGTAACTGCGCGGGAACGCTCCGATCGGACTTGCGTAGCTGACGATATTGCCGTGGTTTTCGATCATCAGCCCAAGCCTGTCCATCAGGTTGATGATCTCCTCGAACATCCCCGGGATTTCGCGCTCGGCGCGCGCTTCGGCGGCGACGGCGGGAAACGGCTCCGGCGAGCCAAGGATCTGCTGATGGAGATGCGGTTGCGAGGCGCCGGACTCACGCCCCTGGTTCTTTCGAATCACGATCGAGCGGACCGCTCGATTTTGTCTCGACATCAGCATCACGCGCACATCGGCACGCAGCAATTCGAAAAAGTGCTCTTCGCCCAGAAGCCCAGTGTACAGCAGGTCGCCGGGGCCGCGTGGATTTTCGACGAAATGGCGTGGATCCTCGACGACGATATACGATTCGTTGCGATTGGCCGTCAGCTCCGCCGGAATGCGCGGGAAGAGATTATTGAAGACGCGGATCACCCACGCGCCGGCGTCCGAACCGCCGCTGGCCGCCGCGCCCGTCCATCCGGGCATTTCGGCGGGAGTGACGAGAAAGATTTCGCGCGTGGTCAGGCTCTCGTTGCCAGGACAGAACGCGCACACCTCAGTCGCGCGTGCGATCTGCTCGGCATCGAGCGCGGCAGCACGCTCACGCTGTCCCGCTTCGCGCCCCAGCGTAAAGGCAAAGCTTTTCGCGCGCACGTCGACCACGTAAGAGATGACGCCGGTGACAGGGTTGCGGATCCAGACCAGCGCGCCGTCGCGCGTCTCATGTTCTATCGGCATCGGGTTACACCGCCGTACACGCAAAAGTCGGTTAAATCATCTGCGCCGCGGCTTTTCAACACGCAACAGAGCTGAGCTCGTGAGAATTGCGCGCAATATTACGCAGTCGGTGCGCCGCGCGCGAGCTTGAATCGGCGCCTCGGGTCGGGATACTGGTCAGCGGCACGATGATTTCCGCCGAGCAGCATCGCGAGCTAGTCCCGCCTTCAGCGTCCGTGGCGCATCCGGCGACGCACGGGATCATCGCGATGTGGCGGAACACGCGGATGGTTGTGTTGTGCTCAATCTCCGCGGCGCTTTACGCGGCAGTGCTGATCCCATTCAAGGCGGTGCCGTTCATTCCGGGAGTCACCGAGCTGCGCCCTGCCAACGCGATTCCGATCGTATGCTCGTTTCTGTTCGGACCGGCGGGCGCATGGGGCAGCGCGATCGGAAACACGATCGGTGATTTCTTTGGCGGCGCGTCGCCTTCCGACATCTTCGGGTTTCTCGCCAATCTTTGTTACGGATGGATTCCCTACAAAGTCTGGCAGGTGATCGGCGAGGGTGAGGCGCCAATCTCGCGCTCGCCGTGGGCGATCGCTAAATACACTTTTACCTGCCTTGCGGCGAGCATGATGTGCGCGGACCTGGTCGGATGGGGCGAAAATATGCTGGCCTTCCGGCCGTTCGCCGCGCTCGGCAACGTGATTATCCTGAACAATATGACCGCTGCGCTGGTGCTCTCGCCGTTCATCCTGTTCGCAGTCTATCCGCGTGTGCGCAAGGGCCATCTTCTGTATCGCGACGTGATGCCGGAGCTCAGGCCGCGTCCGGCGCCAATTAGATGGCTCGGCTTCGTCATGCTAATCGGCGGTGAAGCGGCGGCATGGGTGACGGGAAACCTGCTCTCAATCGGCGTGTGGGCGCCGTCGTTTCTGCCCGCGTATATGAACGCAGCGCCGTATGACAAATCGGTCGCTATA
>JAJZAG010000037.1 GCA_021799555.1 Deltaproteobacteria bacterium
CCTGCCGGTCGATCAGGGATTTGAACATGGACCGGCGCGCAGTTTCGCGCCCAATCCTCCAGCTTACGATCCCCGCTACCATTTTCGTCTCGCGCTCGACGCTGGATGCAACGCGTACGCGGCGCCACTGGGATTCATCGAGGCGGCGGCAACGGAGTTCGCCGGCGAGATTCCACTCATTCTGAAGCTCAACAATCACGAGCTGCTCTACGACGAGAAGGATCCCGCTCCGTCCGTGACTGGAAGCGTCAAGGATGCGCTCCAGCTCGGATGCGCGGCGATCGGCTTTACGATCTATCCAGGGTCGTCGCAGGCAAAGTCGATGTACCAGGAGTTGCGCGAGATTGCTCAGGAAGCGAAGGCTCACGGCCTTGCGGTCGTGGTGTGGTCTTATCCACGCGGCTCAAGCATCAGCAAGGCCGGGGAGACCGCGATCGACGTGGTCGCATATGCGGCGCAGATCGCGGCGCAGCTCGGTGCCAACATGATCAAGGTCAAGCCGCCCACCGAGCATATCGAGCAGCCGGAGGCAAAAAAGGCGTACGACGCCGCCAAGATTCCGATCGGCTCGCTTGCCGATCGAGTCCGGCACGTCGTGCAGAGCGCCTTTGACGGGCGAAGGATTGTTATCTTCTCGGGCGGCGCCAAGGAAACCGACGAGCAGCTTCTCGCCACCGTGCGCGGAATCCACGCGGGCGGCGGCTTCGGTTCAATCATCGGCCGCAACTCTTTCCAGCGGCCCAAGCCGGACGCATTGAAGCTGCTTGGCCAGGTGATGGAAATCTACCGGAGTTGAGCCGGCCTGACAGAACATAATGCGCGCGCGGGATTGTGGTATTTCTGCGCGCCGACGCGATGCGGCGAAACTGAGTAATTAAATTACCGAACAGCGAATTGCGCTGAGTATATTACTCACTCGCGGCAATCGGGGATTATATTGTGGAGATGCCGCCCTGATTCGCTAATGTGTACTATTGTGCCCTGCATATCATAGTGATAATCCCGCGCCTGCTCGATTGCCTGGCATGTAATTCTCCCGCGCGCTGAACACACGCGCGCCAATCACAGTAGCTGAGGCGCTGGAGCGAGCCGGCGGCACTTGGACGTGCAGGACTCGATAATGCGGCGGATCGGCGGGTTGCCTACGACGATGATATATTCTATCGATTTACTGCCTCGCCGCGCGATAACCGCTCGATAGATTTATTTCACTTAATTATCTAATGCGACTGAGCATGGTTTTTTTCATAGCGCACATGCTCCGTCAATGATATCCTTGACGCTTCGCAACCTTGAGAGCCCGAGTCGCGTCTTTAGATCCGCCCGCGTTGGGCGGAAGACGTAACCCGGCATAAACCAGGTTTCCAGGAGGGAACGGGGAAAGACTATGCGCAGAAAACCGGTAACCTACTTAGGTTCTGTGGCGTTGCTGTCGATGATAGCAGGATGCTCGATGACGCCGCAGCAGCAACACTACACCGAAATCGGCGCGGCCAGCGGCGCGCTCGTTGGTGGCGGCCTCGGATGCGGGATCGCAGCCGCCCACGACGGAGATCAGGCAAAAGGTTATGAAATCGGATGCCCGACCGGCGTCGGTATGGGCGCAATAATCGGCGGAACGATCGGATACTTGATGGCGCCGAAAGAAGTGAAGGCCGCACCGCCGCCACCTCCTCCTCCGCCCCCACCGCCGCCGCCTCCGCCACCGCCGCCGCCGGTCAAGCAAAAGCTGGTTTTGCGCGGAGTACATTTCGCGTTCAACAAGTCCAATATCCGGCCCGCTGACGCCGCCGTGCTCGACGACGCCGCGGCCACGCTGAAGGCGAATCCGAACACCAGAGTTGATGTCAACGGATATACCGACGCGATCGGATCCGAAGCTTACAACTTGAAGCTCTCGCAGCGCCGCGCCGAGGCGGTTGCCAAGTACCTCGAGGAGCAGGGAATTCCCTCGAGCCAGCTAGTCCCGCAAGGCTTTGGGAAGACCGACTTCGTTGCGAGCAACGCAACCGACGAAGGACGCGCGCAGAACCGGCGCGTCGAGTTGGTGCCCGAAGGACAATAGCCGTTTCGACCGCTCAGCCCGCACAGAGCGCGGCCGCGGACCTCAATTGGTCCGCGGCCGCGGCATTTTCGGCGCGAACGCCCAGGGTTTTCAGATCGACGCGACTGCGCTAAAGACGGAGCATGACCCCGATGGATTACAGCGCCTATCAGCATCTCGTCTTTGAGCGTAAAGACGACGGGATTTTACAGATCACGATTAATCGGCCTGAGGTACTGAACGCGACCAACAGCCGCTTGCATTGGGAGCTTTCGCACGTATGGCTCGATATCGCTCAGGACGACGCGACGCGGGTCGTCGTCATCACGGGTGCCGGACGCGCGTTTTCAGCGGGTGGCGACCTCGAGATGATCGAGGCGATGGCCGGCGATCCGGCCAACGTCGGCAAGGCGTTCAAGGAAGCCGGGGATATCGTTTACAATATGATCAACCTCGACAAGCCGATTATCTCCGCGATCAACGGTGTAGCGGTCGGCGCGGGGCTCGCGGTCGCGTTCATGGCCGATATCAGTATCGCGTCGGAGGCAATGCGGATCACCGACGGCCATCTGCGCCTGGGCGTTGCGGCGGGAGATCATGCGGTGATCATCTGGCCGCTTCTGTGTGGAATGGCGAAAGCGAAATATTACCTTCTGACCGCCGATTTTATCGACGGAAAGGAAGCCGAACGAATCGGTCTGGTCAGCCTGTGTGTGCCGGCCGACAAGCTGATGGACAAGGCGATGGAAGTCGCGATCAAGCTCGCGCGCGGGCCGCAAGACGCCGTCAAGTTTACCAAGCGCGCGCTGAACAACTGGCTGCGGGTCGCGGCGCCGGCCTTTGACGCGTCGCTCGCAATGGAAATGCTTAACTTCTTCGGCGCCGATCTCAAGGAAGGTGTAAGCGCGATTCAGGAAAAACGCGCGCCGAAATTTCCCAGCACCACCTGACGCCGCCGCGGGTCGACTCTCATGAAGGCATGCGTATTCAAAGCGGCCGGCGCTCCGCTCGAAGTCGTCGAGGTTCCCGATCCGATAGCCGGACCCGGTGAGATCGTCGTACGGGTGAAAAATTGCGGCGTGTGCGGTTCCGACCTGCACGCGGCGAAATACGGCTTTAAGATGCCCCCGGGCACGATCATGGGCCACGAATTTTCTGCCGTCGTCGATGAGCTTGGGCCGGGCGTAACCGGACTCGAACGCGGAGACCCCGTGGTCGTGATGTCGTATCTCGCGTGCGGCGCCTGCGATTCGTGTAAATCCGGCATCGGTGCGCAGTGCCGCACGATGAGGCTGGTCGGATTCGGCGACGTGCCGGGCGCTTATGCCGAAAAGATGAAAACCACCGCGCAGAGCGTCTTCAAGATGCCGCCTTCGATGAGCCATCGCCTCGGCGCCACGGTCGAGCCGCTGGTCGTCGGCCTGCACGGTGTGCATCGCGCCGCCCTGCGCGCCGGCGAATCGGTATTGATAATGGGCGCGGGTCCGATCGGCTTGGTGACGCTGCAATGGGCGAAATTCTCGGGCGCGCGCGCGATTGCCGTGTCGGAGATGGCGCCGGGACGCCGCGAAGTTGCGCTCGCTATGGGCGCCGACGTGGCGGTTGACCCGCGACTCAAAAATCCAGCCTCGGAACTGGCCAAGCTCACCGGCCGAACGGTCGGCGCCGATGTGGTCTTCGAGTGTATCGGCGCTGCAGGAACGCTCGGTGAAGCGGTCGCCTACGCGCGTCGCGGCGGCAGGGTGGTGGTAATCGGCGTATGCATGGAAGAAGATCACTGGAGTCCGCTCAACGCGATAAACAAGGAACTTGACGTACGCTTCAGCCTGGGGCTTGAGCGCGGCGAAATTGAGACGGCGATTGCGATGCTGGCGGCAGGGCGCGTCGACACTGCGCCGATGATCACCAACATTGTGGAAATCTCGGAGCTGCCGAAAGCCTTTGCCGGGCTGGCGCATCCGGGCTCGGAAACGAAGGTGATGCTGGAGATTTGAGAATTCGCGCCAGTATATTCAGGGGCTTTTTTTGTGAGTGGCACTTCTGGAATACTTAGGGGAGTATCCCGCTTAATTTGAACCGTAGGGAGGAGACGGAGATGAGAAAATTTGCGATTGTGGCTGCGTCGGCGATGCTGGCGATGGCGGTGGCATTTTCGACCGCTGCGCCTGCGCTCGCCGCAAAAGTTGATTGCGACGCCGTGATGCAGGCGCTTAATGGGGGCAAGAAGCCCAAAGAGGTCGCCAAGGACATGAAGATTTCGGCGTCGAGCGTTTATCGGTGCAAGCGCCATGCACGAGAAGCCGCCAAAGCGGCAACCAAGACGCAGGGTAAGGGGAAGGGCGGCGTAGAAGCCGCAAAAGAGAAGGCGACGGCGCCGGAATCTGCCGCTTCTCCGGCCATGAAATAAACTCGCCGTACGAGTCTCGATCCAAAACGTCCCGCAGGCGTCGCAAGCGCTTGCGGGACGTGCTTAATCTGCGGGCAGGTCCGATGCCAAAGTGTGAGCTCTGTGAGCTGCGCGAGTATACTCAGCGCTACTGCCAGTTCGTCCATCCGTTCAAATTTTCGATTCTGGATTGCGATTCGTGCGACACCCCGATGGCCGTGCTAGGGGAGCATCGGGTAGCTCCCTCAGACGAGGAACGCGCCTTCATGATCGAGGCGTTGTCCCTCGTCGCGCGAAAAAAATATGGCGAAGACCGGTTCATAATCGACGGCGTGATGCGGCAGATACCGGATCATTGCCACATTCATGCGCGGCCGATCGTGCGCTTTGGCGCTTGATTGCCAATATTGGTGCGAAGTACGCCGCTAATCTCGATAGAGATTATCGGGTGACTGCGGCGCTCGGAGCGCCGCGTGTTGTCAACCATTCCAACCCCGATTTTGGCCCTCTTGGTATGTGCCGTTCCATATGGTATATGCGCGCCGTTAGCTCGCGTCGCTTGGGGAAGCGCCGCGACCCCCCACGGGAGCCGAAGCAGGCTTATCCCACTTAGGGGGTTTCCAGGAGGTACGGGGGAATGGCTACCGGTACGGTCAAGTGGTTCAGCCCGAAAAAGGGCTACGGCTTCATCACGATGGAAGACGGGCAAGAAGTCTTCGTCCATTACAGCGCCATCGACGGCAACGGCTTCCGCTCGCTCGAGCAGGGCGAACGGGTGCAGTTCGAGGTGGCGCAAGGGCCCAAGGGACTGCAGGCATCGACTGTAAGCCGGTCCGCGTAAGCGGCAGGCTGAGAGCATCGATCCAGAGAGGGGGGAACATGTTCCGGGGTTTGTCCCCCGGACGCGTTCCCGTTACCCGGAATGTGACGTAATCAGCCGCTCGATTGCGCCAACGGCCGGGCTTGTGTCGATTTGATCGCTTTCAACCCAGGCGATTTTTGCGCTAATGGATTGATGGTGATGTGTACGGATCCGGCCTTGTGGTGCGCTCCCGGTCAGTCTTGCCTATGCAACGGTCCATCGTGGAGGTCCAGCGATGAGTGATGCGCTGCCGGTCGCGACGCGGATCAGATTTGGAACGACTGCCGCCGCCGGTAATCCGGACCAGGCGCGACGCGCGATGGACGATATCGCGCGATGGGGCTACGACATCGTGTGGGCCGGCGATCATGTCGCCTTCACCGGTCCCATCAGCGACCCGTTCATTCAGTTGAGCTATTTCTCGGCGCTGCGTCCCGAGCTCACGTTCGGGACAAGCGTTTACCTGCTGCCGCTACGGCATCCGACGATCGTGGCCAAAATGGTTGCGACGCTGGATCGAATGCTCGGCGCGGGTCATTTCATATTTGGCGTCGGGGTGGGCGGCGAATTTCCTCCCGAGTTCGAAGCGAGCGGCGTTCCGGTCAAGCAGCGTGGGGGCCGCGCTACCGAGGCGATCGCGCTAATCAAGCGGCTCTGGACGGAAGATCGCGTCGAGCATCGAGACAAGTATTTCAGCTTCGGGCCGATTACGATCGAGCCTAAACCGCTCACGCCCGGAGGCCCACCGATATGGGTCGGCGGTCGCGCAGAGGCGGCGCTGAAGCGCGCGGCCCTTTACGGCGACGGGTGGATGCCGTACGTCGTAACGGCCAAGCGCGTCAGTGAAGGTTTGGACTTTATCGCGCGGGAAGCAGAGCGCGCCGGTCGAAAATTCACCAGCTTCGGCACTTGCGTGCATCTGTTCTGCACGCTTGGCCCGACTTACGAAGCGGCCCTCGAGGTCGCAACGGAGCATCTCAGCAAGCGCTATGCGATGGATTTCCGCGATCCGGCCCGACGCTACGCCGCGCTTGGCACGCCCGCTGATGTGGCCACGCGGATCGCTGAATTTATTAAGGCAGGAGTGCGCGATATCGGAGTTGACTCGGTATGCCATCCGCGCGACCGCTCGGCGCAGCTTGAGCAGTTCGCGCGTGAAGTCATTCCGCTTATTCGGAAATAGCGCGAGGCCACGGACGTCCGAAGCGGCCGTCGTTCATTCGCGGCCAAACCGGCTTGCGGTAGGGCCGCTTGAATCCGCCCTCGGGATAGCCCATCGGCACGAGCGCGATCAGTTGAAAATCCTCAGGCACGCCGAGCAAGGCCTTGGTTTCCGGCTCGCGCGACGAGAGCATCGTTGTCATCGCAGTGCCGATCCCGAGCGCTCGCGCCGAGAGCATCATTAATTCGATCGCGGGAAAGATCGAGCCGTAAGTCGCGCCAAAGTTGAACAGGTCTTCCGGGGTGCCACGCGGCACGCGCATTTTTGGGCGGTCCAGAAAAACGAGAATATGCACCGGCACGATTGCGAGCGAAGCGGCAAAGTCGTCGCCGACTGCGAGCGCTTTGTGCGCGCGAGGCGAGAGCGTTTTACGGCCGCGGATAATCGCACTTTCCTTGTACGGGCCCCAGAGTGCTTCGTACATCGCCTGAATTTCGCAGCGCGCAGCCGCATCCCGGACAATTACAAACTCCCATGGCTGGGCGTTAGAACCGGAAGGCGCCATGTTCGCGGTTTCGAGGACGCGTTCCAGGTCGCGCTGCTCGATCGGACGCGGCGAGAACCGCCGGACGGTTGGGGTGCTTGTGGCTACTTCGAAAAAATCCATCGGATATCAACTCGGATAGTTCGCGCGAATCCTAACCCATCGCACCGCGCGCGTGCAAAAGCCCGCAGCGGAGAGCCCGCGTCAGACCAGCTCGAGCGGTAACGCCGCACGGGCAACTGCGCGCCCGACTATCGCCGCGTCGGGATAACCCGCCGCGTGCAGCGCGGCGAGCAACCGCACAGCCTGCTCGTCGGGAAGCGAGATTAGCAAGCCGCCGGAGGTTTGCGGATCGAATGCAAGCGTGGCCATCAGGTCGGCAACCTCGTCCGAGACCGCGACCATCGCTCCGTAGTACTCCCGGTTGCGCACGCCGCCGCCCGGAATCATTCCCGCGCCGGCAAGCTCGATTGCGCCGGGCAGAATCGGCAGGTCGGACTCCTCGAAAATTATCGTGACGCCGCTTCCCTCAGCCATTTTGGACGCGTGGCCAATGAGTCCGAAGCCGGTCACATCGGTCGCCGCATGAACATTGTACTCTAGCATCGCGGCCGCCGCGGCGGCGTTCAGTTGCGCCATCACTTTGACCGCACCCGCATATTGGTCCGCAGGTAAAGCGTCGCGCTTAAAGGCGGTCATCAAGATACCCGTGCCGAGCGGTTTGGTCAGAATTAGGGCGTCGCCTTCACGCGCGCCAACGTTACGAATAATCCGGCGCGGATCGATCACGCCGGTGATCGACATTCCGAATTTCACTTCTTCGTCGGCTACGCTATGACCCCCAACGACCACGGCGCCGGCCTCATGCGCTTTGTCGGCGCCGCCGCGAAGAATCTCGGTCAGCATCGCGCCCGGCAATCCCGATTGTGGCCAGCAAACGATATTGAGCGCGCTCACCGGCCGGCCGCCCATCGCGTAGACGTCGCTGAGCGCGTTAGCTGCCGAAATCTGGCCGTAGGTGTAGGGATCGTCGACCACGGGCGTGAAAAAATCGACCGTGTTGACGATCGCGAGATCATCGCGCAGACGGAACACTCCGGCGTCGTCGCCAGTCGAGATTCCGACCAGCAAATCAGGATGGCTCTCGAGTTCGAGCCGCGCCAGGATGGCCGCCAGGTCCGCCGGACCCAGCTTGCCGGCTCAACCCGCGGCCTTGCACCGAGCCGTCAGGCGGATAATTTCGCCGCGTGACGGGTTGTTGTCCTTCGCTTCCGGCATCGGAGTCATTTTCACCTAATCGCGCTGCGGTGTCAGCCCGTGCGGGCGCGCAACCGGCGCGCGTCGCCGACTCGGATTGTGACGCCGCTATGATCGAAATAATCGAGAAGAGCGATCGCGAACTTGCGCGAGGTGCCCAGTAGATCGCGATAGGTGGCGGCCGTAACCTCGGGGTGCTTCGACAGAAACGCGGACAGAACGTCACAGGCACGGTCGATGGCGTTGCGGGTGAAATAGAGGTCGGTCGCGACTTTCACGATTTTGCCCTCACGCTCAAGTGCCGCCGCAACCGTGCGCATCTGCGGCACGGTCGCGGGAGCGCGATCGAGATTCGCGGCGAGTTGTGCCAGGTCTGGCGGCTGATAAGCCGCGGCTTCGAGCGCTCGCAAAAGCTGCGTTCCAAATTCTCCCGCCGCGCCGCCCAGATGTACCTGATGGGTGGGCAGCCGCAGGACGCTGTCGTCACGAACGATACCCGTTTCGCGCGCAAGGCGATCGATGATCGAGCGGAACGTGCGCGCACCGACTTCCCAAGGCAGTTGCGAGCGCATCGCTTCCATTTCGAGTCCGGCTGCAAGCGGCTCGGCGGCGTGGTGCCTTTTAAGGGTCGTGAGGGCGAAGTGTCCAAGCGCATCCCATTTGGCGCGGGTGGTAAATGCTTCTTCGTCGCCGACCGAGAGTTTGATGAATCGTGCATCCTTGAGAGCCGTCGTGATTTCCTTCTCGGGGACGTTGAGCAACTGCCGCGCGCGCATCGGGCTCAACGCCAGACTTTCTTGCAGGTCAATCATCGCTTCAAGCGCGTCGGATGCGGTGCTGTCGCGCAAGCTCGCCAGGTTGTTGCGATAACGTTCGAGCGGCTTGCGCACGCGCCGTCCGAGCGGATTGAGGACGACACCGCCGCCGAGGGTGCGCATGTTAGTCTCGTCGCGAATCACGAAGTGGTCGCCGCCGAGCGCTACGATCGGGTCTTCCGCGACAATCTGAACGAGGCAGCGCTCCTTGGGAGCGATCGCGGTTTTGTCTTCGAGCAAGATCACCCGCCCAATTGTTTCAGCGGTCGCGACGAACAGCCGCACTCGTGAATTGGCGCGCACGGGTCGTTTTGCGGCAGGACGTATCTCGAGCGACGCATCAAAACGTGTGGTCGCGAAGTCGAGCTTGTCGTCGGCGAGCACGAGTCCGCGCCTGAGCTCGAGTCGCTCCGCACCGGCGAGATTCAGCGCCACGCGCTGGCATCGCCCGGCGCTCTCGACCGCTTCGGAATGCATCTGAATCGCGCGCACGCGGACCTCGTCGCCTGCGGGCAGCACGCGCAGCTTCTGTCCGACACGGACTTCGGCGCCGATGGCAGTGCCGGTAACGACCGCGCCGTGCCCTTTGATTGCGAAGGATCGATCAATCGGCAGGCGGAAGATGCCAGTCGCGCGGCGAGCCTCGAAGCCTTCGAGCCCCCGCACAATCTCGGCGCGCAGATCATCCATTCCCGCACCGGTCAGCGCGGAGACCGCGACCACCGGCGCACCCTCGAGCGTTGTACCCTCGGCGAGCAACTCGATTTCGTCGCGCACTTCCGCGATTCGCGCGGCGTCAGCGAGGTCCGCCTTGGTGATCACAAAAATCCCGCGGCGAGTCCCAAGCAGATGAAGGATATCGAGATGCTCCTCGCTCTGCGGCATGACTCCGTCGTCAGCGGCGATCGTGAACAGCACCAGATCGATTCCGTGCGCGCCGGCCAGCATGTTGCGGATGAACCGTTCGTGGCCGGGAACGTCAACCACGCCCGCGCGCGTGCCGTCGGGTAGAGTGAAGAAGGCGAAGCCTAGTTCGATCGAGATGCCGCGCTCGCGTTCTTCTTTGAGCCGATCAGTCTCCTGGCCGGTGAGCGCGCGAATGAGCGCGGTCTTGCCATGATCAATATGGCCGGCAGTGCCTAGAATGGCATGGGTGACCTGGGCGGACATGGCGTTGGTTACATCCTGAAGACGCCGAACTGTGCGGCAGTCGCGATGGGAGCATTGAGCGACGCCGCGATTCCGAGTGCGAGCGCCGCGCGTGTCTCGACCGGATCGATTACACCATCATCCCACAGCCGCGCCGACGAATAGTAGCAGTTTGATTCGAGATCGTACTTGTCAAGGGTCGGACGGGTGAACTCGCGTTGTTCCGCGGGCGACATCGTGCGGCCTTCGCGCTTAAGCTGGTCGAGCTTGACCGTCAGCAGCGTGTTGGCAGCCTGCTCGCCGCCCATCACCGAGATTCTCGCGTTCGGCCACATGAACATCAGGCGTGGCCCGTACGCGCGACCGCACATCCCATAATTTCCGGCACCGTTTGACGCTCCGATAATTACGGTGAACTTTGGAACCTGCGCATTGGCGACGGCATTGACCATCTTGGCTCCGTCCTTGGCAATTCCACCCTGCTCGTAGCGCTTGCCGACGATAAATCCGGTGATGTTCTGCAGGAAGACGAGCGGGATTCGTCGCGCGCAACAGAGCTCGATAAAATGAGTTGCCTTGAGGGCGGACTCGCTGAACAGCACGCCGTTGTTGGCGATAAGGCCGGCAGGATATCCAAAAATTTTCACAAACCCAGTCACCAGCGTGTTTCCATAGCGCGGCTTGAACTCATGCATTCTGCTTCCGTCGACGATTCGCGCGATCACCTCGCGCACGTCATACGGTTTGCGCGTATCGGCCGAAATCACGCCGTATAGTTCGGCGGGATCGTAGTAGGGATCTTCGGGCGCTTCCTGCGGGTGGCCGGACTTTTCCCGCGCGCCGAGGTTTTCGAAAACCGCGCGCGCGATGCGCAGCGCGTCTTCGTCGTCGTCGGCCAGATGATCGCTCACGCCCGATAAGCGGGTGTGAACGTCGCCGCCGCCCAGCTCCTCGGCGCTTACCTCTTCGCCGGTGGCCGCGCGCACCAGCGGAGGTCCGGCGAGGAAGATCGTGCCCTGCTCGCGCACAATGATGCTTTCATCACACATCGCGGGCACGTATGCGCCGCCGGCGGTGCACGAGCCCATCACGACTGCGACTTGCGCAATCCCAAGCGCCGACATCCGCGCCTGATTGTAGAAGATGCGGCCAAAATGATCGCGGTCCGGAAACACTTCGGCTTGCAGCGGCAGAAAGGCGCCGCCGGAATCAACCAGGTAAACGCATGGTAGCCGATTTTCCATCGCGATTTCCTGCGCGCGCAGATGCTTCTTCACGGTAATCGGATAGTAGGTACCGCCTTTGACAGTCGCGTCGTTCGCAACCACCATCACCTCGCGCCCATGGATCCGGCCGATGCCGGTGACGATGCCGGCGCCCGGAGCATCGTCGCCATACATCCCGTGCGCGGCTAACGTCGAGAGCTCGAGGAATGGGCTGGATTCGTCGAGCAGCTTGCGGACGCGGTCGCGGACGAGCAGCTTGCCGCGTTCGAGATGGCGTTTGCGGGCGTGCTCGGGTCCTCCGGCGCGGACGCGCTCGATTTCGGCGCGCAACCTTTGCACTTGGGCCAGAATCGCCTCGCGATTTTTGCGGAACTCGTCGGATGATGTCTGGATGCGCGATTCGAATCGATCCATATCTACCTTCAATTGCGCCTTGTGGTGTCTGGCCGCGGCGCTTTGAGATAGATATTAGCCTTAAGCCAGCCTGATTGCGCGGGATCAGCGACTCGAAACGGGCTCGCAGAAATCGCGCGACAGGACGCATTCGATGATGCGCGACCGCGACTTGAGAGCGCTTGAATTCGACAAGGTGCTGAACCTTGTCGCGACCTACGCGGCGTCTGATCCGGGACGCGAGGCGACGCTTGAACTGCGCGGATCAACGGAGCCCGAGGAAGTTCGCGACCGGCTGCGCGCGACGGCCGAAATGGTCGAGCTGCGCGCCCATGCGGGATCGTTGCCTATGCAATCGTTCGCCGACCAACGCGGTCTCCTGCTGGCCGCTGCGCGCAGCGGCGCGGTGCTCGATGCAGCGGCGCTGCTCCTGATCCGCGATTTCGTGCTCGCGGCGCGTCATGTGGCTGGCTTCATGCGCTCACGCCTCGAGCGGCTGCCACACCTGGCCGCGCTCCATCACAATCTGCTCGCGCCCAAAGAGCTCGCCGATGCGCTCCTGTCGTCTTTGGCTGATGACGCAACGCTTCTCGACGACGCGAGTCCTGAGTTGCGCCGCTTGCGCAGAAGGCTTCGCGACGAGCGGGTCGAACTCGAGATGCGGCTGGCGCGCTCCCTCAGCGCGGGCGGGATGGAGCCGTTTGTCTCGGACTTCGTCGTAACGGTCCGTAACCACCGATTCGTCCTGCCGCTAAAGCTCAACTATGCCGAACGGCTCGAAGGGATCGTGCAAGACCGGTCGGTTTCGGGCGAAACGCTGTTTGTCGAGCCGTTATGGGCGGTAGAGTTGAACAATCGCGTTCTGATGCTCGAACGGGAGGCCGAAGCGGAAGAGCATCGAATTCTGGCGGCACTAACTGCAATGACCGGCGGGTATACGCGCGAGCTTGAACTGACGTTTGCCGCTATGGTCCAGCTCGACGCGCTGAACGCACGCGCGATTTTTGCCGAACGATACAACGGCGTCGAACCGGAGATAGTCGCCGACGCAATCGAGTTCAACGCCGCCCGCCATCCGCTGCTCGTCCATAGTGGGCGCGAAGTCGTGCCGATCGACATCGGTATCGCGTCCGGGCAACACGGTCTCGTGATTTCGGGCCCGAACACCGGCGGAAAGACGGTTGCCTTGAAAACGATCGGGCTGCTGTCGCTGATGGCGCAAGCCGGGTTGCTGATCCCCTGCCGCGAAGGCAGCAAGGCGATGGTGTTTCGCAGCGTGTTCGCCGATATCGGCGATGAGCAGTCGATAGAGGCCAACCTTTCGAGCTTTTCCGGCCATATCGTTAACCTGTCGGAAATCATCCGCTCGCTCGACGAACCCGCGCTGGTGATTCTGGACGAACCGGGCGCCGGCACAGACCCCGCCGAGGGCGCCGCGCTGGCGATCGGGTTGATGAATTATCTGGCGAGGCGGCGATGCGTGATTGCGGTTGCAACTCATTCGACGGCGGTCAAATTGCACGCATACTCGCGTGCGGATTTCGACGCGGCCGCAGTGGACTTCGACCCCGAGCACCTGGTTCCGCTCTATCGGCTAAAGCCACACACGATCGGCCAGAGTTACGGACTTGCCGTTGCCCGCCGGCTGGGCCTTCCCGACGAATTAATTCGAGCGGCCGAAGCGGTGATGGGAGCGGGGAGTGTCGAGCTTGACCGGACGCTTTCGCGGCTCGAAACCGAACGCAAGCGCGTCGCTGACGACGCCGCAAGTTTGCGCGCACGCAAGGAGCAGCTCGAACAGGAGCTTGCGGCAGCCCGCGTGGACGTCGAAGCAATTCGGACCAAGGCGATCGCCGATCGTGCACGCGGTCGCGCCGCGGTGACTGAAATCATCGAAGGCTTGCGCCGCGAAGGTTCGGAGCTGCTGCGCGAGATCAATGAGCGTGCGAAATCTCGTGGCGATTTGAGGCGATTCTTGAACGATGCCGCGGCGCGGCTAGAACGCGCCGCACCGACGTTGGAACCCGAGCCGAGCGCGCTCGACGTCGAACCGCTCAAGCCCGGCGAGGAGGTCGAGTTGGGCGAGATTCGCGCCAAGCTTTTGTCGATCGATTCCGAGCGCGCAGTAATCGTTCGCGGCGGGCTCAAAATCGAGGTCTCGCTCGATCGTCTCCGCCGCGCGCGGGTGCGGTCACCGCAGGCATCGCAAACCGCTCGCGAGCCTACGCGCAGGTCGCCGCACTATGCAGTAACGGCGATCACTGACGGCGCGGAATACGCCGAGCTGAATCTTATCGGGATGCGCTCGGGCGACGCCTTGCGGAAGCTCGAGGAATTTCTCGACCAGGCGTTCTTGACCAATCGCGCCGAGGTTCGAATCATCCACGGAATCGGCTCGGGGGCGCTGCGCAAGGCGGTGCAAGAGTACTTGGAGACGTCACCTTACTGCGCGTCGTTCACCGCCGCCGATCCGCATCACGGCGGCGCCGGCGCGACAATCGTGCGAATGAATCTATAGAGGCGGGCCGGTACGAACAATCCTAGGCGCGCGGAGCGGGGGCAGGGCTTCGGTATGCCGGCTCGCGGCTGGACAGTTCAGATTTTTTCGGCGGCGTGCCCCGCGCCATCGCCTTGAAGCTGTCGGACATACTTGCCGCGTGCGCATAGCAGAAGCCGATCACCGCAGGGTCGCCTTCAGCTTCGCCTACCACGACGAAAACCTGGGCGCGCGAGGGCGTGCGGTTCTGAAGGCATACAGAACAGTTCATGTGCCGCGTGAAGTACTGTTGTGCTTCCATAACGGTCCTGCGTTCACCCGCTTCCCGCGAGTTTCCAGCCTGTGTCATGACGTTACCGAATGTACGATTACATTACAAGAGCATCAATGGCGTTCGCATGCGGGCGATAGCCGGCAGTCGCGCTGTACCACAGACGCAAAATGCCTTTGCAGCGGCAGCAGCGCCTAGAAGAGTTTTTTGAGATTGTTAAGCGGGTTTGGTTCGGCGGCGCCGCCGCTGCCTGAGTTGCTGCCTCCGCCAAGAAATCCACCAAGGCCCTTCTTGCCCAAAAATTTGCCCAAAGCCTTCGATCCCTGCTGCTGGAGCGCGCGTTGGCTCGCGCGCTGAGCGAGATCGGCAACATTGGGCACCACGATCGGCTTGGGTATTTGCCCGGTGATCTGCACCGGAATCTCGATCTGGGAGTTCCGGTTCGTGACGTACATCACGGCTTGCTTTTGCGCGACTATCTCCTGCGTCAGCGCCTGGGTGAGGAGTATCCGCGCCGCCATGTCAATATTGCGGTCCATGTCGACCCATCCGTCGCCCAGCAGGGAATAATCCACCGTCTTGACGAGAATATCGTGCGAGGTGACGCGTGGTCCCTGGAGCACGAAACTTAGCGATGCTGCTTGGATATCGGTGTTTGGATTTTGGAACAACTCCGGATGGTTTTGCACTACGGAGTCGGGGACGAGCTTTCCGATAACCGGCAGCTTATCCACTTTTTTGAGCGCGGTTGCGACGACATTGATGCCAACAAGTTTGCCCTGCATCAACTCGACCTTCCCGTTGCCGTTCAGAGTTTGCTTCATCTGGTCGAACTTGCCGCTTTTGCCTGAGACCTGAACATTCCCAGTCAGGATGCCCTGCACCTTGTCCGCAGCTTTCATTTTCTGGGACTTCAGCGCCTGCTGCACATCGAGGTTCGCCATCGCGACCGAAGCGCTAAACGGCGAATCTTGCGTCAAATGCGCCTCGGCGGTTGCGACAACCTGGCCGCCGAAGGCGCCCACTCGCAATTCCATAATTCGGACCCGCTTGCCTTCGAGCGACGTGGTTAGGGTAAGATCCTTGTAGGGCGCGTTGTTCAGAAGCCCGCTCGGCGAGACGAGCTTGTTCTCATCGTCGATGCCGAAAGCCTTCGTCGACAAGTTGCCCGTCGCCTGAACGTTGGATAGCTGCTCGTCAGCGGGACGGCCGGGTACGAAATCGGCGGGATGAATCGATTCGGCGGAGATCCCGTAGCTGAGTACGGGCGGATAGATCGGATCGGCATGCGCTGTAAGCGTCGCTTTCGAACCCCCAAGATTGAAGCTCATTGGACCGATATCGGCAGTCGAACCGGCAAGCTTGATATCTCCGCTCAGGTTGCTGACGGCGTGGCCGGCTCCCGGCTGTCTGCCGGGCTTTGGAATCGAAACGGAAGTCAGGGTGATAACGCCGTTGGCGGTCGTCCGGCCGTCAGCATATAGGCCGTCGACACGAATCACAGCATTTCCCGCGATGCCGAGCTTGGCGGCAGCGGGCAGAAGGTGCGCCATCGACCCAATCTGAAAGCGATTGGTGTCGATCCGGCCGCCAAAGGTTCCGCCGCCGAACGTGATGTTGGTCGCCTTGAGATCCAAGGTGTCGAGAGTCATCTTGACCAGCGTGACGGCAAATTTTGAGCCATCACGACGCGCATCAACTCCCAGCTTTAGCGACGTACCGGCAGGCTTGATAAACGAGTCGCCGAAGCTCACCTGATTCGAGGTGAGGTCGGTTTCGCCATGAACTTCGAGTGCATTAACGGGTCCTTTGATCGTCGCGTCAAGAGTAACGGTATCGGACACCGCAAGCTTAGGGGGAATCGCGTGGCTGAGTTGGCTGAGCTTGCGCAAATCTGTCATCGCGAGAGGGCCGCCGGCCAGTTTCAAGTCGACCGGAATCGCGTTCACGTCGATAATCGAGCCGCTTAGAATCGGCCCGACTTGCCCGGAAAGCTCGACGTTCGCGGTGGCCGCCCCGAGCGCTACCATCCTGAGATCGACCTCGAATGGTGATTTGAAATTGAAATTGGTCAAATTGAAATCGATTCCCGAAACTTCGAGCGGGGGTTGTCCGGCGTCCTGATAAATTATCTTTCCCTGCTCGATCGAGAAATTCGCCACGTGCAGGGCGCCAAGGCGAGCAGTCGCGTGTGCCTTTCTGTGCCCGCCCTCCGGCATCGAATTACCTTCGATCGCACGGCCAAGCGCTGGATTCCGCTCGCCGCCCCCCGGTACTGCCGAAGCCGCGGGTGATGGTGCCTCACTCCTCTTACCGATGCTCATGACGTTCAGGCGCCCATCCGCATCGCGGATGATCGTGATCTCAGGATGGCTTAGGATGATCTTGCTGACGCGGAGCTGGCGCGCAAGCAGAGGAATCACCTCGACCTGAGCGAGGACAGCCGAGGCGGTCACAAAAGGCTTGGACGAAAAGGCGGGATCGTCACCAATTCGCACGCCCGACAGATCGGCCGCAATGCCCCATCCGAGGTGCGCCGTGATGTTCTGAACTTCGACGGTTCGCCCTAGCGAGGCACTGACCTTGGCGAGCAACTGGTCGCGATTTTGTGCGATAAGCGAGTTGAGATTGGAAGCGGCGTAAACAAGAATCAC
>JAJZAG010000349.1 GCA_021799555.1 Deltaproteobacteria bacterium
TCAATGGGCCGTCCGCTCCCCGGAATCGAAGCCGGGATCGTTCGCCATCTCGGCCAGCAGAATGTCGAAGAGGTCAGTGAACCCGGCGTCCAAGGTGAGCTTGCTCTGCGTCCCGGATGGCCGTCAATGTTTCGTGGCTATCTGCATGACGAAGAACGTTACCGAAAGTGCTTCGCCGGCGGATGGTATCTGACGGGCGACCTGGCCAGACGCGATGCCGACGGGTACTTCTGGTTCGTCGGGCGCGCCGATGACGTAATCAAGTCGTCGGGCCACCTTATTGGCCCCTTCGAAGTCGAGAGCACGATGCTCGAGCATCGCGCCGTCGCCGAGGCCGGAGTGATCGGAAAGCCCGATCCCGTCGCCGGCGAGATCGTAAAGGCATTTGTGTCACTGAAGCCCGGTTACTCGCCGACTGAGGAATTGCGCCTCGAGTTGTCAGGATTTGCCCGCAAGCGGCTCGGTACGGTAGTGGCACCCAAGGAAATAGAGTTTGTAAAAAGCGTTCCCAAGACGCGCAGCGGGAAGATCATGCGCCGAGTGCTTAAGGCGCGAGAGCTCGGCCTGCCGGAGGGAGACCTCTCGACTTTGGAGAATGACTGATGGCGGCAGGCATCGAGTTCACCACGGCGCTTCCGGATAAAGAGCATTCGCTGAATTTACTGCACCAGATGATCCGGGTTCGCCGTTTCGAGGAAAAATCGGCGGAACTCTATAGTGCGGGCAAGATCCGCGGCTTTCTACATCTGTACATAGGCGAAGAAGCGGTCGCCGTCGGCGCTATCGCGGCGCTCGACCCGGATGACGCGATTGTCGCTACCTATCGTGAGCATGGACACGCTCTGGTTCGCGGCATCTCCGCGAACTCGATCATGGCTGAATTATATGGAAAGCAGGAGGGATGCAGTCATGGCCGCGGCGGGTCGATGCATCTCTTCGATGCGGCCACGCGCTTCTATGGTGGCAACGCGATCGTCGGTGGTGGATTGCCAATCGCAATCGGGTTGGCGCTGGCGGATAAACTACAGGGACGCTCTCGAGTGACGGCTTGCTTCTTCGGCGAAGGCGCGGTTGCCGAAGGGGAGTTTCACGAGTGCATGAACCTGGCCGCGCTATGGAAGCTGCCAGTGTTGTTCTGCTGCGAAAATAACCTCTACGCGATGGGCACGGCTCTCAAACGCTCCGAATCGGAAGTGGACCTGTGCCTCAAAGCAAGCAGCTATGAGATTCCCGCCTGGCCGGTTGACGGCATGGATGTTGTCGCGTGCGAAGATGCGGCGCAAAAGGCGGTTCTGGCCGTGCGCTCAGGCGAAGGACCATTTTTTCTCGAATTTCGGACTTATCGATTCCGCGCCCATTCCATGTACGACCCGCAACTCTACCGCACTAAAGAGGAGGTCGAAGAATGGAAGAAACGCGATCCCATTTCCACGTTTGAGGATCGGATGCATCAGCGCAAAATCCTCGATGACGACGAACTCGCGGGGATCGAAAAGCAGGTTGGCTCGGAAATCGCCGAAGCGATCGAGTTTGCCGAAGCCGGAACATGGGAGCCAATCGAAGCATTGACCAGGTTCGTTTACTCGGAGCGGCCCGCGCAATGACACCCCAAACGAACCTCGTCCGTACTACCTATCGCGAGGCGATGCGGCAGGCGATCCGCGAAGCGATGCATCGCGATCCGCGTGTGTTTTTGATGGGCGAGGACGTGGGCCGGTATGGCGGCAGCTACGCGGTCAGCAAAGGTCTGTTGGAAGAATTTGGCCCGGAGCGCATTCGGGACACCCCGCTGTCGGAGTCGGCTTTTGTCGGGGCGGGAATCGGCGCCGCGATGGGCGGGATGAGGCCGATCGTTGAAATCATGACGGTCAACTTCAGCCTCCTCGCACTCGATCAGATCATGAACAACGCCGCGGCGATTCACTATATGTCTGGCGGTCAATTCAACGTTCCGCTCGTCATCCGCATGACAACCGGTGCAGGCCGTCAACTCGCAGCACAGCATTCGCACAGTCTCGAAGGTTGGTACGCTCATATTCCCGGAATCAAGGTGCTTACTCCCGCCACTGTCGAAGATGCGCGGGGGATGCTCTGGACGGCGCTCGAGGATCCGGACCCGGTGCTGATTTTCGAGCACGGATCGCTGTACAGCATGGAGGGCGACCTCGCCGCCGACGCTGGCGCGGTCGAGATAGACAAAGCCGCGGTGCGCAGGCCCGGAACCGATATTAGCCTGATCACATACGGTGGCACGCTCGGTAAAGCAATTCGCGCCGCTGAAGATCTGGCCGCGATGGGTATCGACGCCGAGGTTGTGGATCTGCGCACGCTGCGTCCGCTCGATACCGAAACCATCGTCGATTCAGTGGTCCGGACGCATCGCGCGATCGTAATTGACGAGGGATGGCGCACCGGTTCGATTTCGGGCGAAATCAGCGCGCGCATTGTAGAGCGCGCATTCTATGAGCTCGACGCGCCGATCGAGAGAATCTGCACTGTGGAAGCGCCAATGCCATATCCAAAACACCTTGAGGATGCGGCGGTTCCGCAGCCCGCCGCAATTATCGAGGCAGCGCGAAAAATGGTGAAAGGCGATGGCTGAGTTTCGGATGCCGGCGCTCGGCGCTGATATGGATTCGGGTAAGATTCTCGAGTGGCGTATCAAGCCAGGCGACAAGGTCAAGCGCGGAGACATAGTGGCGCTGGTTGATACTGACAAAGCGACAATCGAGGTCGAGGTATTCGAAAGCGGAATCGTTGAAAGCATAATCGTTCCAGAAGGTGAGACAGTCGCAGTCGGAACTCCACTGGCGATGATCCGAGGCGAGGCGGAAGCCGCGACGCCTGTGCCGCCGCCAACTCCCGTCCCGACACCTAAGCCGGCGACGGCCGCTCCTTCGCCTGCTGAAGCCAAGCCTCCGCCGCGTCCGACCGTACCGATGCAGGCGAAGGGGCCGCCGACCGTTCATCCTCACTTGCGCATATCTCCGCTGGCGATGCGCGTGGCGATGGATTTGGGCGTGGATCTGCAACGCGTAAAGGGAACAGGCCCGGATGGCGCGATAACGAGGAAAGATGTCGAAAAAGCCGCCGAGGCTGCGGCGGGAATCGTTGCGCCCGCTGCGGCGCAGGCGCGGCCTGCGGCGCCTCCACCGGCTGAATCCCCTAAAGAAACTTCCATCGTAAGGCCGCTGGCTGGCGGCGATCGGCAAACCGCTATGCGCAAAGCAATCGCGGCTGCGATGGGACGTTCCAAGCGGGAAATACCGCACTATTATTTGGGTACTCACATTGACATGAGCGCTCCGATGGAATGGCTACGGGCGGCGAACCTCGCCCGTCCAGTTACTAATCGACTGCTCTACTCAGCGCTCCTGTTGAAGGCCGTGGCTGTCGCAGCTCGACAGATTCCAGAGATGAATGGCTTTTGGATAGACGGTGCCTTCAAGTCAAGCGCGGCTATTCACGTTGGTGTGGCAATTTCGCTTCGGCAAGGCGGATTAATCGCGCCGGCTATCCATGATGTCGATAAACTCGGTCTCGACGAGATCATGGTGAGTCTGCGCGAACTGGTAAAACGAGTGCGTGCCGGCGTGCTGCGCAGTTCCGAGATCGCCGACGCGACCTTGACCGTGACGAGTCTCGGCGAGCAGGGCGTCGAGAGTGTATTTGGAATAATTTATCCGCCGCAAGTCGCACTGGTCGGGTTCGGCAAGATCGTCGAACGACCGTGGGCGGACAAAGGGATGGTCGGAGCGCGCCCGGTCAT
>JAJZAG010000350.1 GCA_021799555.1 Deltaproteobacteria bacterium
TCAACGTATTGAGTAAAACAATTGCGCCGCAGCCGCGCCGCGCGCGGGAGGGGCGCGAGATTAATCCACAGGGCGGGGCTGGATGGTTTGACAGTGCGATGCGGCGGCATTAGCCTTGGTTCTTTGGCGGGAATTATCGCGATGGAACGGCAAGCCCGGCGCGCGCAGGTGCTGCGCCATGCAAAGCGGATCTTCGCCCGCAAGGGATATCATCGCACCAACGTGGCCGATATTATCGGGCGGGCGCGAATCGCGCGCGGCACGTTTTATCTCTATTTTCAGAACAAACGCGAACTTTTCGAGGAGTTGCTCGAAGAGGTGCTGAGCGAGTTGACCGCGCGAATCCTGCGGATTCGCGTCGGACCGGGCGAAAGCGACCCGGTCGCGCAGTTGCGCGACAATATCCGCCGCGTCGTCGAGTACGTGCTCGACGAGCGCGAGCTGACCGATATCCTGCTCAATCATTCGGTCGGCTTCGACCGCGAACTCGATCAGCGGATTCGGGAGTTCTACGAGCGGATCGCGGCGCTGATTCAGCGCTCGCTCGATCTCGGAATCGAGATGAACCTGGTGCGCAAGACCGACACGCGGGCGATCGCGTACTGTATTCTGGGCGCGATCAAAGAGGTGGTCGGGGTGCTGTCGCGCAGCCCGAAGGCGGAGACGGCGGCGCTGGTCGAGGAGATTCTGGATTTCGGGTTGCGCGGGGTGGCGCGTCCGGAGCTTCTGGAAGCGGCGGCGCGGCATGGCGGCCACGAGGACGGAGGCGGCTTTTTATTTGCCCGCAACTAGACTGACATGTCAGTTTTAAGGCGAAACGAAAACCGCGCGGCGCGCGGAAAATCCCGTCAGGGCGCAGCGTTCTACGATCTCGACGGGACGCTGTGCTCGCTCAATCTGGTGCACTCGGCGCTGTTTATCCTGGCCAATCTCGGCGAATGGTCGCGGCGCGCGGGATACCTGCTCTCGTTCGCGGCGCGCGCGCCGCGGCTGTATATGGCCGAGCGCAAGGATCGCAGGCTGCTCAACGAAGTCCTGTTCGAGTCGTTCCAGGGCATCTCGGGCGATCGCCTGTTCGCGCTCGGCGAGGAATATTGCGAGCGCGTGATGGTGAAGAATCTGTATCCGGACGCGGTCGCGATCGTCGCGGCAAATCGCGCGTCGGGATTGGAACCGGTGCTCGTGACCGGATCGCCCGATTTCATCGCGGCGCCGCTGGCGCGCCATCTCGGGATCGAGCACGTCGCGGCCAATCGGCTCGTGATGTCGCGCGGGCGGGCGACGGGGCGGATCGCGCCGCCGGTGATGGCGGCGGAAGAGAAAGCGGCATGGTGCGCCGAGTTCGCGGCGGCGCGCGGGTTCGATCTGGGCTGTTCGTGGGGATACGCGGACTCGTACTACGACCTGCCGTTCCTCGCCGCGCTCGGGCATCCGGTGGCCGTCAATCCGGACCGCAAGCTGCGGGCCGCGGCGCTCGGGCGCAACTGGCCGATACTGAGCTTTGACAAAATCCGCGCCGCCGAGGCCGCCGCGCCGGGCGATCGCGCGTTTGAATTTCCCGGGGGAAGCATCGATGGCGCGACCTGAGGCCAAACTCAAAGAGCTCAAGCCCGCCGAGCTGAGGCGCGAGGTCGGCGCGCGCCGCGACCTCGTGGTGACAGTGAACCGCCGCTCGGAGCGCAGGCTGATCGCGTACGGCGAGGAGTTCCTGTACGAGAAGCTGCCGGTTGGCACGCGCGTGATCTATCCGCCGCCGCCGCTCGACGAGCTGGCCGATCCCGACCAGGCGATCCGGTACGCGCTTTTGCGTCCGGAGAACGCCGACCCGCTGTTCGCGCAATTGAGTCCGAACATGCGCGTGACGATCGCGATCGACGATATCAGCCTGCCGCTGCCGCAGATGCGCGCGCCCGATATCCGCGAACGGGTGCTCAACCAGATGCTGCAAACGCTGGCGGATTACGGCGTCGATGACGTGCACATAATAATCGCGACGGCGCTGCATCGGCGGATGACCGAGGCTGAGATCCGCCGCGTCGTCGGCGCGCGCGCGTTCAATCAATTCTGGCCCGACCGGCTGTACAACTTCGACGGGGAAAATCGCGCCGAGCTCGCGATGCTCGGCAAGACCGATCACGGCGAAGAAGTGTGGCTCTCGAAGCGGGCGGCGGAATCCGATCTGCTGCTCTATGTGAATATCAATCTCGTGCCGATGGACGGCGGGCACAAGTCGGTCGCGGTCGGGCTCGCGCCCTACAACAGCCTGCGCCATCATCATAATCCCGCGACGCTGCGCGACTCGCATTCCTACATGGACCCGAAGCATTCGGGACTGCATCGCTCGGCCAACCGGATGGGCCGGATAGTCAATGACGCCGTAAACGTATTCACCGTCGAAACCGCGGTGAATACGCGGATGTACGGCCCGATGATGGATTTCCTGCATAAGAACGAAGACCAGTTCAGCGATTGGGACCGCACGCGCGTCAACGCGCTGCGCTGGACGACGCGCAATATGTCGAATGAACTGCGCCGCACCGTCCTGCACAACTACCGGTCGCCGTACGGAATGACGGGGGTATGGGCGGGCGACACCGACGCGGTGCACGAGAAGGCGCTGGCGCGGGTCTTTCAGCAATACGCAGTGCCGGTCAAGGGACAGTCGGACATACTAATCGTCGGCGTGCCGTTCATCTGCCCTTACAATGTCAACTCGATAATGAATCCGATTCTCGTTCAATGCACCGGGATGGGATACCTGTTCAATATGTATCGCGGCAAGCCGCTGGTACGCCCCGGCGGCACGATGATTATATGCCATCCGCTGCGCGACGAGTTCCATCCCGAGCATCATCCGAGCTATATCGAGTTTTTTCACCGCTGCCTCGCCGAGACGACGGATTCCGTCGAGCTCGAAAAGCGCTTCGAACGCGAGTTCGCGCATAATCCGACTTATACTCACATGTACCGGTACGGACACGCCTATCATGGAGTGCATCCGTTCTACATGTGGTATTGGGGCGAACCCGCGCGCCAGCACGTTGGACGCGTGATCGCCGCCGGATGCGAGCAGCCGGAAGTCGCGGCGCGGATGGGATGGGAAGCGGCGGACACGCTCGACGAGGCGATCGCGATGGCGACCTCGGAGCTCGGGCGCTCGGCCTCGATTACCTATTTGCATCTGCCGCCGCTGTTAATCGCCGACGTGGAATAATCGAGCCGAGTAGTAAAGCGGGTAAACGCGGGATGCCGGGAAAACAGGAAAATAACCGCGGCGCAAACGAGCGCACGGGCGCGACGATGCCGCCGCTCGAGGAAATCTTCCGCAAACGGCGCATCCTGTTGACCGGCGCGACCGGATTCCTCGGCAAGGTGTTCCTGATGCTGCTGCTGCGGTGGCATCCGGAGATCGACCGCGTGTTTGTCCTTGTGCGCGGCGACAAACGCTCGATCCTGAACCGCTTCCGCCGCGAGATACTCGACTCGCCGGCGATGGCGCCGCTGCGCGAGCATCTGGGCGCCCGCTTCGACCGTTACATAGAAGAGAAGATCATTGTCGTTCCGGGCGATATCACCAATCCCGGTCTGCTCGCTTCCGACGCGGAGCCGATCGCGCCCGATAGCATCGATGCGGTTGTACACAGCGCGGGATTGGTCAATTTCGAGGCGTCGCTGTCGAAGTCGATCGAGGTAAACGCGGGCGGCGTGGCCAACGTAATCGAGTTCTGCCGAAAGATGGGCGCCGCGATGTTGCATATTTCGACT
>JAJZAG010000351.1 GCA_021799555.1 Deltaproteobacteria bacterium
TTGGCGATCGTATCGGGTTTGACCGGAGTGATCAGGTCGGTGCCCTTGTGCAGCGCATGAATTACCGGAGCGGAACCGGTTGCCTGGGCGGAAAAAATCTTGAAGACGTCGTTCTTGATCAGGCCGACCTCCTTTAGTTCCTTAAAGGCTTTGGCAATCTTGGGCAGAATCGTCCCGCCCGCGGTCGGAACGACGATACTGTCGGGCAGTTTCCATCCGAGTTGCTCGGCGATTTCGAAGCCAAAAGTCTTCGCGCCCTCGGTGTAGTAGGGGCGCAGATTGATATTGACGAAAGCCCATCCGTACTTGTCCGCGATCTCGCTGCAAAGGCGGTTTACGTCGTCGTAGTTGCCGCGGATCGTTATGACCTGCGCGCCGTATATTGTCGAACCGACAATTTTTCCGGACTCGACATTTTCCGGCATGAAGATGAAGCACTTGAGTCCCGCGCGCGCCGCGTGCGCTGCGACCGCCGTCGCGAGGTTGCCGGTCGAAGCGCACGACACCGTGGTGAACCCGAACTCGAGCGCCTTGGTGATCGCGACCGACACCACGCGATCCTTGTACGAGAGCGTCGGGTGATTGACGGTGTCGTCTTTGACGTAGAGATTCTTCAAGCCAAGTTCGGCGCCAAGACGTTTGCAATGCACCAGCGGGGTGAAGCCCGAATGGGGTCCGATTTGCGGCTCGCTGTCGACCGGCAGGAGCTCGCGATAGCGCCATAGATTGTGCGGACGCGCCTCGATTTTGGCGCGCGTGACGGCGGCGCGGATTTTCGCGTAGTCGTATGTAACTTCGAGCGGTCCGAAACAAGTTTCGCAGACGTGCAGAGGTGCGACCGGATATTCCTGCCCGCACTCTTTGCATTTCAAGTTGGTAATGAAGCTCATGGTTTCCTCACTAATGGGCCGCATCCGTGGCGCTCGAGTTGTTAGCCCGCCGCGATGCGCCGCATTTGCATCCTTCACGCGCCGCCACGGCGGTCAGCCGAAATCGGCCCGCGCTCGTGGCATCGTACGTCAATATCCGCCCGGTCAGCCACGGCGTTGCTCCGCGCAAGACGGCGAGCGCCTCGCCCGCCTGAATCTCGCCGATTACGCCGGCGACCGGACCGATAATGCCGGCCTCACGGCATGACGCGGTCTCAAGCGCATCCGGCGGCGCTTCGAATAAGCATCTGAGACACGCCGAGCGTCCCGGCAGCACCGTCATTGCCTGCCCGTTCATTCCAAGCACGCCGCCATAGGCGAACGGGCGACTGAGGGCGCAGGCTGTGTCATTTATCAGGAACTTCGTCGCAGGGTCGTCAGTCGCATCGATAATAAAGTCGTGCG
Organism: Deltaproteobacteria bacterium; assembly: GCA_021799555.1. GTDB lineage: Bacteria > Desulfobacterota > Binatia > Binatales > Binataceae > JBARDN01. The sequence goes on from JAJZAG010000351.1 coordinate 1,335, forward strand.
CTGAAGCGAGCGCCGCACCATTGTCGGCCGTGAACGACGCCTCCAGCGGGTTGATATCGACCCCGGGATACATCGCGCGAATACGTCGTGCGGCAGCCTCAACCTTGGGAGCGCCGATATCTTCGATTCGATAAAGAATCTGGCGGGCTAGATTCGAGAGCTCGACCGGATCGGGATCGACGAGCGTAATCCGCGCAGCCCCTGCGCGCGCGAGCGCCCAGGTGGCTGGATTGCCAAGACCGCCCGCTCCGATGATCAATACGCGTCCGTTCGATAACATTTTTCCAGCCATCGCCACGCCCAATCCGACGCAGGCCGCGCGAGAAGTCCGATGATCGAGGGGAAAACAAAAACCCTCTTCCTACGATAAGGACGAGGGTTGCTAAACTCTCGCCTTATCTTTCAAGAACCCTCTCGATGAAGGCTCTTGCAGGAGTTAGCACCAGCTCCTTGCGGGGATGGTTGCTGCGGCATCGTCGGGCCAGTCCCTCCGCCGCTCTCGATAAGGCCGTCAATGGCTCGATAAGAGTTATACGAGGCCGGGGCAGGTGTCAATTGCCCGACCACTCGGTCAGGCGAGACATCGACGCGACAGACCTCGCGCGATGACAAATTCGTACGGAAGCCGACGCTCAGTCCCTCATTTCAGGGCTAAAGAACGATGCGGGATTCATTCGCTATCACGAGCGTTTCAAATTGAAATCACGACGTTGAGCAGCGATAAGAAGGCGTCGGAGCGCGCATCGATCTGGCGCTTTCTTCCCTATCAGCGAGCTAGGAAAAGTCTACACAGCCCGTCCGGGTAAAATTCGATAACCCGCGCGATTGGATCCCGAGTATTCCGAGGGAAATCCCGGACGGCTGACTGCGCGCGTTTCGTCGTGGAGGTCGGAACTAGCTTGTGCAGAGGTTTCCTAGAGGAGCAATTCGGCGATCTGGATTCCGTTGAGCGCGGCGCCCTTGCGGAGTTGATCGCCGGCGACCCAGAAGTTGAGCGCATTGGCGACCCCCAAATCCTCGCGGATTCGGCCTACAAGGCAATGGTCCTGGCCCTCGGCGATTATCGGCATCGGATATTGATTATGCGCGGGATCATCGACAACCCGCAGCCCCTGAAAACGCTCGAACGCGGCACGCGCCGCGGCCGCCGTGACCTTGGTCTCGGTCTCGACGTTGACCGCGATCGAATGCGCCGTAAAGACCGGCACCCTGACGGTGGTGGGTGAAACCGCGAGATCGGGCAGTGCGAGAATCTTGCGCATCTCACCGACCAACTTCATCTCCTCGCCGGTGTAGCCGCCCTCGCCAAACTTGTCGATATGCGGAATCACGTTGAACGCGATCTGATGCTGAAAGTGGCGCGGCTCGATCTTTTCGCCGCGCGCCCAGGCAAGCGTCTCCTCGCGCAGCGCCGCGACCCCGTTTACGCCCGCGCCCGAGACCGCCTGAAAGCTGGTCGCGATCACGCGGCGCAAACGGCCCGCGTCGTGAATCGGCTTAAGCGGCATCACGGTGACGATCGTCGTGCAGTTCGGGCACGAGAGAATCCCGCGATGCGATCTCGCCGCCGCTGCGTTGATCTCCGGCACGATCAGCGGAACCTCGGGGTTCATTCTGAATGCGCTTGACTTATCGACCACGACAGCCCCGGCCTTGACCGCGAAGGGCGCGAACTGGCGCGATTGTTCAGATCCGGCGGAGAACAGGGCGATATCGATCCCTTTGAACGAATTGGCGTCGAGCGTCTCGACGGTTATATCGTCGTCGCCAAACTTAACCGTCTTTCCAGTTGACCGGGCCGACGCGAACGCGCGCAGATCGCGCACCGGAAAGTTGCGCTGTTTCAAAAGCTTTAGCGTCGTCTGGCCGACGGCACCGGTCGCGCCGACTACAGCAATTCGTTGTCCGCTTGCCATCTGGATATCTCTGCCGGACACGCGGCAATTGCGCCGCGCTTATTTTCGCGCGAACACCGCTTGGGATTCCGACGGTCCCGAGATCGAGACCAGTTTCACATCCCGGAATCCCGCCGGTTCGAGCATCTTCCGGTAGTCTGAAAGCGTATAGGTGTCGCCATCACGGGTCCAGATGAGCATCGTCAGCGCGAACGCGAGCGCAAAGCGCGAAGTCTCGCGCGACTCGTCCGGTACCATATCGACGATCATTAGCACGGCGCCCGGCGCTGCCGCCGCGTGCAGCCGCCGCGACAGCTCAAGGTTCTTCTCGATCGAAAAGTGATGATAGATATTCACCGCGTAAACGAGATCGTAGCCGCCGCCGAGGTCGTGGCTAAATATGTCTGCCGGGCGGAACTCCACGCGATCGGCGACGCCCGCCTGTTGCGCGTTGGCTTGCGCGTGCTTGATGACGCCGGGCCAGTCGACCGACACCAGGCGCGCCGCGGGGAAGCGCTTGAGCGCACTGAATCCGT
>JAJZAG010000352.1 GCA_021799555.1 Deltaproteobacteria bacterium
GGGGAACTTAAAGCGCGTGTCGCTCGAACTCGGCGGCAAGTCGCCCAATATCATCTTCCCCGACGCCGACCTGCAGGCGGCCGCGTTCGGCTCGATGCTCGGCATCTTCATGAATCAGGGTCAGGTATGCTGCGCCGGGTCGAGGGTGTTCGTGCAGGAGTCGATGTACGACCAGTTCACCGACACGCTGTCGCAGATGGCCAAAGGGTTGACGCTCGGAAATCCGCTCGATCCGAACACGCGGATGGGCCCATTGGTATCGAAGGAACAGCATGATCGCGTGCTCGGCTACCTGAAGGTCGGCAAGGAAGAAGGCGCCAAGGCGAAGACCGGCGGCGCGGCCGGACCGCAGGAGCGCGGCTACTTCGTCGAGCCGACGGTGTTCACGGGAGTGAGGAATTCGATGAAGATCGCGCGCGAGGAGATCTTCGGACCGGTCGCCTCGGCGATCCCGTTCAAGGATGAAACCGACGCGATCTTCCAGGGCAACGACACGACCTATGGATTGGCGGCCGCCGTGTGGACCAAGGATATCAGCCGCGCGCACAAGATCGCGCGCGCGCTCAAGGCGGGCACGGTATGGATCAACACCTACGGGATGATCGATCCGATGGGCTCGTTCGGGGGCTACAAGCAATCGGGGTTCGGGCGCGAACTGGGCAAGCATGCGCTCGAGCTCTACACGCAGATCAAGCAGGTGTATACGAAGCTGTAGTCGCAATTAAATGGAATGAGCGCAAAGGGCGTCCGCGAGGGCGCCCTTCTTTTTTGGCGGCATCGCGAGATACGTTTGTCCTTGGCATGGCTAATCGGATGATAAGCGGCTCTGACGACGCGCTTTCGTTCCTGTCTGCGGCAGGTTATAACGATTCTGATGCTTCGAGGCACGCGGCCGGTGTAGCGGTGTGATTTTGCTACAGATTGACGAGAAATCGATAAGGCACTGATGGCGACGCAGCGAGACGGCGATCCGATCGAGGCGATGATCTCGCCGCATCTTTCGCGGCGCGTGCAGAGCGCAGTCGCGTCGGCGGCGAAGGAGTCGGTCGCGCTCGACAGCGGCCAGTCAGAGCCTGATCTGTCCGAACCGCCGCGCGCGCCCGAGCGCTCCGACCCGAAGCCGGCGATCCTCAGGCCGCCGAAAGTGATTGAGGTCGAGGGACGGCTCGAGGTGCGGCCAATCGGCACCGCGCAGGGGTTCAAGGAGCTTCACGCGCTGCACAAACGCACCTGGGACATGCTCAACGTTCATCAGAAGCGCGTCACGATGATCCTGTGGCCGCTTGCGTTTCACTTCGGGCTGTATCACGTGAAGCCGGGGCAGGAGAAGAAACGGCCGCCGCTGGTCGCCGCGTTCTGGGCGCGATGTCTTGCCGACGCGCCGCTGACGCTGGGGCATCTCTATCCGCCGCAGCTATTCAAGGGATTGTATTCGGAAGACGTATGGGAGTTCGGCGGGATGGTCGTCGATCCGACGTTTCAGGGAAAGGGGTTGATGCGCGCGCTGTCGGATACCGCCAAGCTGTTTCTGTTTTCGCGCCGGCCCAAACTAATCATCACCAATCCGGTCGAACCGCTCTACGAAATATACAAGCAGCTCGGGCTCAAGACCGTCGGAAAGGGACCGGTGAAGTATCCGTACGTCGATAACGCCAACGTATGGCTGATGTATGGCGACTTCGACGAATTGGCCAAGCCCTACTTTATGTAGAGAAATCCTTTACCCGCTAAGGCTGCTTGCCGGCGCTCCTTCCCGCTGCCGACGTGAATGCGCTTGCGCTTTGCAGAACGCGTGAGCCTACGCTCAGCAGCGCGTCGGTTACGCCCGGGAACAGCGAGGCGAGCTTTTCGGCCACCGCCGAGCCGGGCGGCACGTCAACTTCAGTCAACCCAAATGCCGCCGCCGCCAGGATCGCCCAGGTGACCCATCGCGCCGGCATCGCCATCATCGCCGGCAGCCCGCGCAGCGAGTCGGCATTCTTCTGTGCGATTCGCGCCATCGGTGTGTCGATCACGCCCGGCATCACGAGCGAGACGTGCACTCCCGAGCCGAACAGCTCGACGCGCAAGGCCTCGGTCAATCCGACCAGCGCGAATTTGGTGGCGCTGTAACCGCCCAGCGGGCTGACGCCGCGCCGTCCGGCGAGGGAGGCGACGTTGACGATTTTGCCGGCCTTGTTGCGCCGCATGATCGGCAGCACCGCGTGCATCGTATTGACCGAGCCGTACAGGTTGGTCGCCATCATCCGTTCGAGATCCTCGGGCCGCATCTGCTCAACCGCGTCTGGAATCAGCACGCCCGCCGAGTTGATCAGAATCTCGATACCGCCGAACGCGTCGCGCGCCTGCTCGATCGCCCAGAAGACGCGCGCGCGATCGGTTACATCGCATTGCAGCGCGAGCGCCTTGCCTCCCGCCTTGATAATCTTCGCGGCGAGCTGCTCGAGTGGCGGGGTGCGCCGCGCGAGCAAGGCGACGTTGGCACCCTGCTCGCCAAAGGCGAGCGCGACATCGGCGCCGATTCCGCTCGAAGCGCCGGTCACGACGATCGACTTGCCACGAAAATAGCCGCTGATCGGTCCCGTGCTGGATTCTCGTTCGCTCATGACAATGCTCCCCGACCGCGATGGGCGGTGCATGCATCGATGCTATTTCAAGATATTGTGCGCCCATGCCACGGCTTGCGGCAAACCCAATGAAGGGAGCGGTTCGGCGCCTTGCAGGGCGGCGCCGCGATGGTTAGGTTCGGCTTCGAAGGTCTACGCGAACGGACGGCGCGGAGGTTCAACCCGGATGACGACCGGAACGGTGCTCAAGGAAATTGCCGCGGTTGGCGCGTTGCTGGCGTCGTATCCGCTCGACCGGATTGCGCGCCGCGCGCCCGAATTCGTATTCGCCGCGCCCGATGAGCCGGTCATCCTGATTCATGGCTACGGCGGAGGCCGCTCGAATCTGCTCGCGCTCGCGACGTACCTGCGGCTGGCCGGAATGGACAATATTTCCTACTTTGAGTATGCGCGGCGGCAGCCGCTCACCGAACTGGCGCTCAAGTTGGGCGCGATGGTCGACGAAGTAGCGGGTCCCGCCGGCGGCGCGGATCGCGAAGGGCACGGCATCGCCGGAACGAGCGCGCGAGTGTACACGACGGCGGTCGGGCTCGGCGGAGTGCGCTCGATCGTCACACTCGGCTCGCCGTACCTGCTCGGGCTGTGGGCGCCGCGCGAGCTGGCGATATTCGGGGACGAGGATCCGATCGTAACCGCACCGATCGGGTCGATCGCGGACAGTATCCCGTTCGGGCGCCGCGTCGTGCTCGAGGGCGCGGGTCATTTGGCGCTGCCGTTCCTCCCCGAGGCGCTGCGCATCGTCGCAACCGAGCTGCGCGCAAATCGCGTCGGCGGCGCGCACTGATAATTCGGCAATTCTGCTAAGATCGCCGCATGAGTTCACGCGGCGATCTTGCGCGTTCGGCTGTGGTTCTCGCCGGCGGGCGCAGCTCCCGGATGGGCCGCGCCAAGGCCGCGCTCGAGATTGGCGGCACGACGCTGCTCGCACGAACGCTCGAGGAACTCGGGTGCTGCTTCGAGGATATCGTTGTCGTCGTCTCGCGCGGCGGGGCTCACCTGATTCCCGCTGCATCGAAGGCGCGGGTCGTATTCGACGAGATCGACTATGAAGGTCCGGTGACGGCGCTCGCGCGGGGTCTTGACGCGATTCGCGCCGATGCAGCGTTCGCGTGTTCGTGCGATCTTCCGATGCTCG
>JAJZAG010000353.1 GCA_021799555.1 Deltaproteobacteria bacterium
AGTGGCTGGAGCAGAAGAGCCTATCCACCCCCGCCAACCATCGAAAGGCCTTGATTTTCCAAAGAGAATTCGTGGAGCGGGCGACCGGGGTCGAACCGGCGACGTCCAGCTTGGGAAGCTGGCATTCTACCACTGAATTACGCCCGCTCTGGGGCGAATCCTACGGCGCGATCCTGATCCTGTCAAATCGCGATCCGGTGCGGCGCGGGCAGCGCGGATGTTGCTCTGCGTGCGTGCTATGCTGGTGACGGACGAGTCGATGATGCGGGACGAACTTGAGCGTGCGGCGCCATCTCTTTCGCGGATCGTGATCATGCTCGCAGCCGCGGCGGCGATCGGCGCCTCGGGATGCTTTCTGGGCGCCGCGGAATTCGCGCCGCTCATGGTCCAGGGCGCCGAAACTACGGCGTCCGGGGTCGAGCAATCGGCCGCGCATCTGACCGGAATAATTCAGGACCACGGACCCAACGGCTCCGATGCCGGGTTGACTGAACAGTGCGTCGATCTCAAGCACGAGCCTCCCGGCGTGATCGAGTTGCGGATGAGCGCGGCTGGAGCACCTGAGTATCGCGAGCTGCGTCCTGACGCTGAGGCTGACAACGTGCGATGGGCCCCAATCACCGATGATGACATTGATTTCGGCGGATGGCGTCCGGCGCAGAACCTGCTGCGGATGGGCTTCAATCCGCCGATTGCGCCCGCGATTCCGCCGGCGGCCAGTGTGTACTTGGCGTATGCTCCAAAGCAGCACGAGTCGTGGTCGCAGCAGGACCATCGCGCGATGCTGGCCGAATGCTTCGGCTCACCAATCGGCACCTTCATCTGGAACAAGCACCCCTATGACTATGTGCTGGTGAATGCGCTACCTTGTTTTCCGGCGCCGAGCTGAACGCGTGCCGCGCGCCGCTTGCGCGGCGCGATGCGCGCGGCGCAACCATCACGCTTTGCCGCCCGGGAGGTAGAGATGGCCGCACGAACTGGACGCGAGTATCTGGACGGGCTCAAGATGCCTCGCGCGATCTGGGTCGGCGATGAGAAGGTCGCCGACGTCGCCGCGCATCCGGCATTCGCCGGCGCGGCGCACACGATGGCCGCGCTGTTCGATTTGCAGCATCGCTCAGCCGCCGATTGCCTGATGCCCGATCCCGAGACCGGCGAGCCGATCAACATAAGCCACATGATCCCGCGCTCGCGCGCCGACCTCGAGCGGCGCCGTCGCGCGCTCCAGCGCACGGCGGAATACACGGTCGGTCTCATGGGGCGCAGCCCGGATTACATGAACGTCACGTTCGCGGGCTTCGCGGGGCGCGCCGACGAGTGGTCCGCAGCGGGCAACGATCGCGGCGCGGCAAACCTGGTCGCGTATCAGAAGTATCTGGCGCGCAAGGACCTTGTGCTGACCCATACCATCATCCATCCGACAATCGACAAGTCGCAGGGTGACGTGCCACGCGCCGGCAACGACGTCGCGCTGCGCAAGGTCGATGAAACCGCCCACGGAATCGTGGTGCGCGGCGCGCGGATTCTGGCGACGCTCGCCCCGTTCGCCGACGAGCTCGCGGTCTATCCAGCCGTAGCGCTGCCCGAAGGCGCCGACGACTACGCGCTGTCGTTTTGCATCCCGATGAGCATGCCGGGCCTCAAGTTCATCTGCCGCGACAGTTGCGCCAAACTTGGCAGCTCGGCCGATTTTCCGCTCTCGAGCCGGTTCGACGAGCAGGACGCGTTCGTGATCTTCGACGACGTCGAAGTGCCGCGCGACCGTCTGTTTATCGACTGCAACCGCGCGGTATACAACGCGGTGATGACGACCGGTTGGTATCCGAACGTGATGCAGCAGACGATGATCCGCGCGCAGACCAAACTCGAATTCGCTTATGGTCTCGCGAGCCGCATGGCCGAGGTGATCGGAGACTCGTCGCCCGCGACGGCGCAGATGCTCGGCGAAATCTGGACGTACGCGGAGCTGACGCGCGCGGCGATCGCGGCGGCCGAAGCGGGCGCGTTCCAGTACGGCGCCGGCGTATGGTTTCCCGCCGGTCCTCCGTTGACGGCGCTGCGCGCGGTGCTCCCGACGTGGTTTCCGCGCGTCGCCGAGATCATCACTCTCATTGGATCGCATAATCTGCTCGCGGCTCCCACGCAAGCGGTTCTGGAGGATGCGGAGCTGCGCGACCTGGCCGCGCGCTATCTGCGCGGCGCGGGCGCGGTGCGCGCCGACGATCGGGCGCGGATTTTCCGCCTCGCGTGGGATTTCGTGGGCAGCGCTCTCGCCGCGCGCAGCCTGCTTTACGAGCGCTTCTATCTTGCGTCAGGCGCGCGCAACTATCAGATCGCGCATCGAATCGCGTCGCGCGAGCGGGCCGATCGCCTGGTCGATGAAATGCTGGGGATCGCATGCGGCGAGGCTTCAACGCGTCCCGAGCCGCCACGGACGCGCAACCTGCCATGAGACAGATGACGAACGGCGCTTCGAAGCAAGGATTCTATTGCGCGACACTTGCGAGCAAATTCAGTAAAACTCACGCGGGAGTCATGATGCGATGGCATCAACAGTAAAAGTTGCCGGAGTCGAGGTCTCGACCGCGCACTACATCGGTGGAAAACGGGTCGAGTCCAAGGCCAAATTTCAAACCTGCTCGCCGATCGATGGTGCGCATCTGGCCGAGATGAGCGCCGCCGGCGCCAGTGAAGTCGATTTCGCCGTGGCGGCTGCGCGGCGTGCGTTTCCCGCATGGGCGGCGCTCGGACCCGAGGGCCGCGCGCCGATCCTCAAGCGCTTCGCGCAGACGATTCGCGACCGCACGCGCGACCTTGCGGCCGTCGAGACCGCCGACAATGGCTCGCTGCTGACGGTCAACCTTGCGCGCGTGATTCCGCGCGCGGCGCAAAATATCGAATTCTTCGCGGAGCACGCGCTTAAGCTCGGACGTGAGACGATCGACTCGCCCGAAGTCGTCAACCACGTTCGCTACGAGCCGGCCGGCGTCGCGGCGCTGATCACGCCGTGGAACAGTCCGTTTATGCTGACGACGTGGAAGGTCGGACCGTGTCTCGCCGCGGGGAACACCGCCGTCGTGAAGCCGCCCGAGTGGGCGCCGCTGACAGGCTCGATGTTGGCGGATCTCGCCGCGCAGGCCGGCGTGCCTCCGGGCGTGCTCAACGTCGTGCAGGGAATCGGCGAAGAGGCGGGCGCCGCGCTCGCGGCGCATTCGGATATCGATCGGCTGAGCTTCACGGGGTCGACCGACACGGCGAAGCTGATCGGGCAATCGGCGGCGCGTTCGCTTACGCCGGTGAGCATGGAGCTCGGCGGAAAATCGCCGTTTATCGTCTGCGCGGACGCGGACCTCGAAGCCGCCGCGCTGACGGCCGCGGGTCAATACGCCAACGCGGGACAGGTCTGCCTCGCGGGCACCCGAGTACTCGCCGACGCGAAAATCGCCGACGAGTTCCTGGCCAAATTCCGCGCGGCTGTGGCGCAAATCACCGTCGGCGACCCGCGCGAGAAGACCACCCGCGTCGGTCCGCTAATTACGTCCGAGCATTTTCGCCGCGTCGAGGGCTTCGTCGAGCGGGCGCTCAAGAGCGGCGCCAAGCCGCTATGGGGCGGCCGCCGCGATCGCGCAGGCGAGCTATACTTTGCGCCGACGCTGCTCGATGGTGCGCCGCAACAGTCCGAGATCGTGCAGCGCGAAGTCTTTGGTCCTGTGCTCACGTGGCAAACGTTTCGCGACGAAGACGAATTGATCGAG
>JAJZAG010000354.1 GCA_021799555.1 Deltaproteobacteria bacterium
ACATCCGTAGATATCCACCATGTTGCGATGAGCCAGATCGATGATTTCCGCATTGTTCATGGCAATGGTCCTGTTCAAGTAGTCAGGCTTTATTGCGAGCGCCGCGCTCGAGGTCGGCGACGCGCGCCCGGCGCCGCACCACTTCAGTGCCGATTCCGGCGCGGGTAAAAATCTCGAGCAGCACCGCGTGGCGCACTCGACCGTCGAGGATATGCGTTTTCGCTACGCCCTTCGTGAGGGCCTCGATGCAGCATTCGACCTTGGGGATCATCCCTTCGTGAATCACGCCGCGCGCAATCAGCCGGCGCGCCTCGGCGGCCTCGAGCGTCGAGACGAGCTTGCCCTCGCGATCCTTTACGCCTTCGACATCGCTCAGCAGGATCAGCTTTTCCGCTCCCAGCGCCGCCGCGATTTCGCCGGCCGCCACGTCAGCGTTGATATTGTACGTTTGACCGTCACGTCCGACTCCGGTCGGCGCTATCACGGGGATAAAATTCGCCGCATCGAGCGTCCGGATGATCTCGGGGTTGATCTCATCGACCTCGCCCACCAGACCAATGTCGACCTGGCTTTTGCGGCCGGTCTCGTCCTTGACGACCATCCGCATCTTGCGCGAGACAATCAGGTCTCCGTCCTTGCCCGACAATCCTACCGCCCGTCCGCCGTGACGCGAGAGCATCGCAACGATATCCTTGTTGATCCGCTGCAGAACCATCTCGGCCGCTTCCATCGTAGCCGCGTCGGTCACGCGCATCCCGCGCACGAACTGCGACTTGAGGCCGAGCTTGCCGACCAGTTCGGTGATCTGCGGGCCGCCGCCGTGCACGATGACTGGGTTGATACCAACCAGATCGAGCAGCACCACGTCCTGGGCGAACCCTGCGCGCAGCTCTTCGGATTGCATTGCGTGGCCGCCGTATTTGATCACAAAGGTTTGGCCGCGAAAGCGCCGGATATAGGGCAGCGCCTCAATCAGGATTTCAGCCCTCGCGATGAGATCCTTGTTCACTAAGCCTCCGTCCAGCCGGTCATGGCGATAGACGCACCATTAAGTCGCAATCAAAACAGGGTTGCGCCCACGGCGCAATTGCCGCCTGTCCAACGGTCGCCGCGGCGGCGCGGCCATCACCGCCAGCGGATATTACAGTATGTAGCGCGAGAGGTCTTCGTCCTTGAGGATCGGGTCCAGATGGCCGTGAACGTAATCCGCGTCGATTACCAGATCGTGATCGCCCAGTTCGGGAGCACTAAACGAAATTTCCTCGAGCAGCCGTTCAAGCACCGTGTGCAGGCGCCGCGCGCCGATATTTTCGGTCCGTTCGTTGACCTGCGCCGCGATCGCCGCCAGCGCGTCCACCGCGTCATCGGTGAACCTGAGCCGCAACCCCTCGGTCGCCATCAGCGCGATGTACTGGCGCGTCAGCGAATTTTCGGGTTCGGTGAGAATGCGGATGAAATCCTCGCGCGCGAGCGCCTTCAGTTCGACGCGAATCGGAAAGCGCCCTTGGAATTCGGGGATCAGGTCGCTTGGCTTGCTGGTATGAAACGCGCCCGACGCAACGAACAGAATGTGATCGGTGCGAATTGCCCCGTACTTGGTGTTGACCGTCGAACCTTCGACGATTGGCAGCAAGTCGCGCTGCACGCCCTCGCGGGAGACGTCGGGGCCGCGGCCGGCCTCACGTCCGGCGATTTTGTCGATCTCGTCGATAAATACGATTCCCGATTGCTCGGCGCGTTGGATAGCCTCGTGCGCGACCGCATCCATGTCCACCAGCCGCGCGGCTTCCTCCTGAGTCAGAAGTTCCAGCGCCTCGGGAATTTTCACCTTACGATGGTGCGTCTTCTTGGGCATGATCTGGCTCATCAGATCCTTCATGTTGAAGCCCATCTCTTCCATGCCTTGGGGCGTGAAGACTTCGACCATCGGCGTCGCGTTGGCCGTGACCTCGATTTCGACCTCGCGGTCGTTGAGATGCCCCTGCGCGAGCAGCTTGCGCAGCTTCTCGCGGGTGTCGCGATGTGAATCGCCGACGGGGGTTTCAAGATGTCCCTCGGCTGTCACCGCGGCGGGGCGGCGCGCTTTCGCGGGAGGCGGGAACAACAGGTCGAGCAGGCGTTCTTCGGCATTTTCGCGCGCTTTGACCTTGACCCGGGACCGCTCTTCCTCGCGCACCATCTTGACCGAGATTTCCGCGAGGTCGCGAATCATCGATTCGACATCCCGGCCGACGTAGCCGACTTCGGTGTAGCGCGAGGCTTCGACCTTGATGAACGGGGCCTGCGCGAGTTTGGCGAGCCGACGGGCGATTTCCGTCTTGCCGACGCCGGTCGGACCAATCATAAGAATATTCTTCGGCGCAATTTCGTCGCGCAGGTCTGGCGCGACGTTCTGCCGGCGCCATCGATTGCGCAGCGCTATAGCAACCGCGCGTTTGGCGTCATGCTGACCGACGATATAGCGATCGAGCTCGGAAACGATCTCGCGCGGCGTCATTACCTGTGGAACAGCCATTATAGGATCGCGCGGCCAGCCAAGGCGGGCACACCGCACCTTTCACAGAGTAGTCACCATTTGGCCGCGTGCCTATAACTCCTCGATAATAAATTGATCGTTCGTATAGACGCAGATTTCGGACGCGATCTTGAGCGACGCCTCCGCGATCTGCCGCGCCGACAATCCCGGATTATGCCGCGTCAGCGCGCGCGCCGCTGACAGCGCGAAGTTTCCGCCCGAGCCAATCGCCAGGATACCGTCGTCGGGCTCGATTACGTCGCCCGCGCCCGACAGCAATAGCGAGCTCTCGGCGTCGGCCACGATCAGCATTGCCTCAAGCCGGCGCAAAATCCGGTCGGTACGCCAGTCCTTGGCCATTTCGACCGCGGCGCGCCGAAGCACGCCGTTGTACTCTTGCAATTTGCTTTCGAACTTGTCGAACAGCGTAAGGCCGTCCGCGGTCGAACCGGCAAACCCCGCCAGTACGCGGTCGCCATGCAGACGGCGCACCTTGCGGGCTCCGCGCTTCATGATCGTCGGACCGGCGCTGACCTGGCCGTCGCCTGCCATCACGATCCGGCCGCCGCCGCGGACGCTCAATATTGTAGTGCTGCGGATTTTCATTTTCCCTCGCGGCGCAGATCCTCATGCGCGAGGATGCGCGCGCCGATAGACCTGTTTGAGATGATTAACGCTGACGTGCGTATAGCGCTGAGTTGTCGCGAGGCTGGAATGCCCGAGCATCTCCTGGATCGACCGCAGATCGGCGCCGTTGCCGAGCATATGCGTAGCGAATGTGTGCCGCAGTCCATGCGGAGTCAAATCGACGGGCACGCCCGCTCGGGCTATTCGATCCCGCACAATATTTTCGACGCTCCGCGTGGTCAAACGCGTTCCGCGCAGATTCACGATCACGGGGCCGTGGGGTTCCCACGCGATCGGCATCGCGCGGCGCCATGCCGCGAGGGCGTCGAGTGCGGGTTCTCCAATCGGCACCATCCGATCCTTGTCGCCCTTGCCCGCGCGCACCGTCAACATGCCAAGTTCTTCATCGATATCGCGCCAATCGAGACCGATCAGCTCACTGACGCGGACTCCGGTCGAGTAGAGCGTCTCGATAATCGCGCGGTCGCGTAGAGCTCTGGGTGATTTCACGTCGGAATCGACCTCGAGCAGCTTGGTCATGTCTTCCCGGCCGAGAATCTGTGGAAGATGCCGTTCCGAGCGCGGCGAGCGCATCG
>JAJZAG010000355.1 GCA_021799555.1 Deltaproteobacteria bacterium
AATCGCCGCTGCCCGTGCCAGAGCCATCGAGCCGCGCGGAGCCATAAGAAGAATCGCCGATGCCCGTGCCAGAGCCATCGGGCGTCGCGAAGTCATAGAAAAAGCCGTCCTCGATGACAGGGCCGATTGTCACCTGCGTGCCCGGGAAAAGCTGCTGCACCGCCATCGCCATCAGATGCGCGGTCGAGTGGCGGATCACCTCGAGGCCCTCTGGTGAGTCGGCGTACACGGGCTCGATTTCGAGGATCGTACCGTTATCCGCAAGAGCGCCGAGAGTGCGCGAAAGATCGACGACCTTGCCTGCCACCTTCGCGGCGACCAGGTCCTTGGTGGGAACGCCGGCCAGAGCGTCGCGCACACGCGCGCTCCGCGCGACGACGCGGCGCTCGCCTCCAACCGATACCGTAATCTCGGAACTCATCTATGAAAGAAGCTTAATCATCGGTGGGCGCGATGCGAAGGAAGGCGTGCGGCGGATTGGCGCAAGGCCATATTGAACTGAAAAACACGGTGGTAGGCATGGGCGGGATTGAACCGCCGACCTCTTCCGTGTCAAGGAAGCGCTCTCCCACTGAGCTACATGCCTGTGTGTTCCAAGTAAGATGCGGATGTGGATGGATTCGTGCAAGCAAAGCCAAGGGGTAACAGAGATTGCCGCGTCGGGCAACCGAGGCCTCGTCCGGGCGTGGGGGCAGATCCGCCGATTTCACCGATTCACCCAAATTTCCGAATCAAACCTGTGAAATTCGTGTAAGTTTTGGATTTATCAATGACGCGGTTTGCGCAGGACCATCCCGGGCTTGCCGGAGGCGCTGAGCGCCTCTCCGACTGGTTGGTATCCGGCGCCGGTCCAGAACTGATGCGCCAGGTCGGTATCGCGGTGCACGAAGACACGGATTTCGGTCCATCCTGTCGAGAACAGCTCGTGTTCGATTGCGGCCACGATCTCGCTGCCGAGTCCTGCGCCCTGCCGATCTCCCTGGATCATCATCAGGGCAATCCAGTTGATCCGATCCGACGGAATCGGCGCGATAAGCTCGACCGTGCCGACGATCTGCCCGGTCGCGCGCTCGCGGACCGCGTACTCATGCGATTCGAGTGTAGGGAACCGCGGATTAGGATCGTCGGCGAGATAATTTTCAAGATCTGCGGCGGCCCAGATCAAGCGTTCGCCTGAGGCGCGATGAAACTCGGGATTGGAGTTGAACAGTGCGACTAGACCGTCGATCGTCTCGCGGTCGGTAGGGTCGGCTTCCTCAATCAACAGTCGCTCAGTTTTGATAAGCATCGTGGCCGAGCTTAAGTATACTCCGCTTAGAGTTTGGGCGCGCGTGATATGGCAGGCGACGCATCGTGGAGCTTTTGATAAGCTTTCGCGCCGAGTAACTTCGCCGGACAGTGATGGATCGCGAGCGCATCATACAGGTCTTCTTTTTTGGCTTTCTGGCCCTGATGGCCTATGAACTCTATGTCCTGCTGACTCCGTTCATAACTCCGCTTCTATGGGCGATTCTGCTCGCGTTTCTGGCGCATCCGCTCCTCATCGAGCTCGACCATCTTGTGCGTCGGCGCTCGCTCTCCGCCGTTATCATCACGCTAGGCGTCGCCCTCGGTGTCATTCTGCCCGCGATCTGGATTTCGGGCAGGCTCGCCTCTGAAGCACAGACACTTTACGCGCAAGTTTCGACGATGCTCAGCGGCGGCGGGCTCGGACGAGCGCGCGATTGGATGCTGCATTCCGACTTTATTCAGGCGATCAACCGCCGGCTCGCGCCGCGCGGCATAAGAATCGAAGACGAGATTCCCAAGCACTTCGCCGCCGCCGCGCAAGTGATCAGCGAATACGTCGCACACAATGTTACCAGCGCGGCGCGCAACGTGGCGACCGTCGTGGTGGATTTCGGAATCATCCTGTTGATATTCTTCTATCTCCTGCGCGACGGTGAGAGTTACTACAACTCGCTCCGCGATCTCACCCCTCTGCATGAGGACGACAAGAAGGCGGTCTTCGAGACGCTGCGGACGACCTTGTCGTCGGTGATGCGCGGGCTGATGCTGACGGCACTGATGCAAGGCGCGACAATCGGCCTGGGCATGCTGATCAGCGGGGTACCGTACTGGGCGTTCCTGGCGCTGGCCAGTGCGGCCGCCGGCTTGCTGCCGATTGGTGGAACCGCGCTGGTCTGGGTTCCGGCGTCTCTTTACTTGTTCTATGCGTCAGGATGGAGTTGGGCGATCTTTCTGATCGTGTGGTGCTTGATCTCGATCGGGATTATCGACAATTTCGTCAAGCCGATGGCGATGAAGCACGGCACCGGGTTGCCGACGCTTGCATTGTTCTTCGGAATCGCGGGCGGGCTCGAGGCCTACGGTCCGATCGGACTTTTTATCGGACCCGCAATCATGTCGGTTTTCGCCGCGTTGCTTCGAGTCTATCGAAAGACCTACGGCGAGAATCAGCGAGAAGCGGCCTGAGCGGACCCGTAAGAGTGAGTCAATCGCGGCGCGGTCGCCGAGTCTCGGGATCGGCAACCACCGTCACCGCGGCCACCTCAGGTCTGACGCCGAACTCGGTCCGAGCGCGCTCGCCGCGCTGCATCTCGCGCTGCAGCCACAGCCCGACAAACCATGCCGCGACGCCATAACAGGCCGCGACGATAAAGACACAATCGATAATCATTCGATGGCTAAGCCCGAGCCATCGTTCCAGGAACATCGAACCTACAATCGCCGCTACCGCCGCGAGATCAGCGGCAAATACTCCAACCGCGATCATTACCATCGCAAGCATGCAATCACCTTCCCTACTTTAGGATGACGACAGCTAGATGAATTCGATTCATTTGTGACTTGAACCAATCTTGAGTAACTTTCCGATGCGCGCGTCATGAAGTGCGTACTTGCGCGATTTCGCGATAACGCGCGCGCCAAGTTTGAGATTTTCACGATGAGGAAACGTCAATGAAATACGCAATCGTAACCGGAGGAGCCCGTGGCCTCGGACTTGGAATCGTTACGGCGCTGCTCGACGAAAACATTGTCGAAGCGGTCGCCGTGATCGACAAGGAACTCGCCCTGCCACCGGCGGTGATCGCCAAGCAGGTCCACGGCTTCCGCGCCGACGTCACCGACGAAGCCTCGATTCACTCAGCCGCAGAGGCGATCACCGCCGAGCTTGGACCGCACCCCGATGGGCTCTGCAACAACGCCGGCGGCGGCGAGCGTGCGTGGTTCGAGGGCAGCCGTCAGATGAGCAACTGGGATACGGTCGAGACCTGGCGGCGCTACGTCGAACTCAACCTCAACTCGGTCTATCTGGTTTCTCGCGAAATCGCGCCGCGGATGACGGCCGGCGCCGCCATCTGCAACACCACTTCGATTGCTGGGATGCAGGCCGTGCCGATGCTTGCGGCATACGCCGCAGCGAAGGCCGGCGTTATCTCCTATACGCGCACGTTAGCGGTCCAGCTTGCTGCGGCGGGTATACGGGTCAATGCGGTTGCGCCCGGCCT
The DNA here is from genome assembly GCA_021799555.1 of Deltaproteobacteria bacterium. Lineage (GTDB taxonomy): Bacteria > Desulfobacterota > Binatia > Binatales > Binataceae > JBARDN01. The sequence continues at coordinate 3,513 of JAJZAG010000355.1, forward strand.
TATCTACACCGCCATTTGGGAACAGCTCGGCGCCGCAATTGGCGGGGGCGATGATCGCGCCCGCGCCGCGTTTGAGGCGGTCGTAAGGCAGAGCGTGCCGCTCGGACGCGAACAGACCGAAGAGGATATCGGTCGCGCCGCCGCGTGGCTCTGTTCCGAGAAAGCGAAGAACGTGACCGGTCAGATAATCGCGGTCGATGGCGGAATAACGCTCGGCG
>JAJZAG010000038.1 GCA_021799555.1 Deltaproteobacteria bacterium
CGAACTTGAACTGCGCGGCCGCAGCGGCGTTGGGCGGCGCGGCCGCAACGGCGCAATCCGGCGCAAGGCATGCCGCCAGCAGCACGATAATTACGAGCGCGGCGCGAGCGACGCGCGCTGTACTGCGGAATTCGCTGGACGAGCATCGTGGTGTCATCGAGGAGCCTCCGGCTTGCGGCGCTTTTATAGCATCCGTATCACGCGGACGCATCGGCGGTTGACCCCTTCGGCCCAGCCGTGCGAAATCATAGCGCTGAACCGATTCTTCGCAATCATCCGGTGGGAGTTTTGACGATGAGCAAAAAAGCACAGTTCGCGCTGTTCTCTCCGCAGGCGGGGCTCAACTTCAAGGGACTGGTCGACCGCGCGCAGCACTGCGAGAAGCTCGGCTATCATTCGATCTGGCTGGTCGATCACATGTGGACGCGCGGGATGCCGGATCTCGATCACGTCGAGTGCCTGACCTCGATGGCGGGAATTGCGGCGCGGACCGACAAGATTCGCATCGGCACGCTCGTCATCTGCAACTCGTACCGCAACCCCGCGATGCTCGCGAAGTCGCTGACCACGATCGATCAGATCTCGAACGGGCGGCTCGAAGTCGGAATCGGAGCCGGCTGGATGAACGAGGAATACAAGGCGTACGGATACGAGTTCCCGCCGATGGGCGCGCGGCTGCGCCAGTTTGAAGAAGGCGTTCAGATCCTGAAACTCATGTTCACCGAGAAACGCGCGACGTTTAAGGGCCGCTATTTCACGATCGAAGACGCGATCAACAGCCCCAAGCCAGTGCAGAAACCGCATCCGCCAATCACGATCGGCGGCAGCGGCGAGAAGGTGATGCTGAAACTCGTTGCAAAATATGCGGACCGCTGGAACTGCCCGGCGGGTTACAAGAGCTTCGAGGCGAAATTCAACGTCCTGAAAAATCACTGCAAGGAAGTTGGCCGCGACCTCGCCCAGATCGACATCTCCGAGCAACTGCTCGTCGCGATCGGCGCGACCGACGCCGAGGTCGAGCAGAAATGGAAAATGGCGCAGGCGCTGCCGTTTGCTTCGACCGCGATCAAAGGAACCCCGAAGGCCGTCGTCGAGGCGCTCAAGCATCGCATCGCGATGGGGATCACAACCTTCACGATCATATTCGCCGACTTCAATCAGCCTCAATCAATCGAGTTATTCGCGCGCGAGGTGATGCCGGCGTTCGCGTAACATGCGGCTACTGTTTGTCACAACCATGCGCGCGACCACCGCCGCTCTGGCGGTAGTCCTGACGCTCGCGCTCTCGGCGTGCGCAGCACCGGCATACTACTCGACGGTGCTGAACGCTCCGGACGGCCTGGGTCCCGGCGATCCGGTTACGCACGGCAACACCGTGATCGGCACCGTAACGAGCATCGCGCCGCTTGCGAGCGGCGACTCGCAGGCGCAGATCACGATCAATCCGGGTTACGCCAAGACCGTTCGCGTTGATTCGATCATGATCCTGTCGGGCACGGGCACCGGCCCATCGCTCGAGCTCGAGAACCGCGATCCTTCGAGTCTTTACGCGCCCGAAAGTGCGGTGCTCTACGGCGCGTCGAACGCAAGCCAGGCGCAACTTTTCGCGACGAGCCTCGGGCCGCCGACGATCGTAAAGAGCTACGCGAAATTCTTCGGCAACATGACGCCGCCGTCGCCCGCCTCCGGCGCCGCGCCAAATCCACTCGCGCAGCAACTCGCGCAGCTCACGCGGCAGACGCTGGCCGCCGCGGCGGCGATGGCGGGCAACACGCCGCAGAGCGCCGCGCAGATGGACGAGTTTCGCCGCGACGCCGCGGCCGTCGAGCGCCAGCTTCGCGCGCACGGCAAAATTACCGACGCCGATCAGCTTCAGGCTTCCGTCGCTCAGATGAACGCCGCCGCGAACGCGTCAGCCGGCGCGGCACCAAGCGCCGCGCCCTCGAACACCTTGACCGTTCCGCCCGTTAATTCAACGACGCCGTGATCGGGCCGGCCTCGGAAATTATCACAGATGGACCATTCACGACTGACTGACTATCTGAAGCGCGCGATGCCGCAAGCCGAAGGCCTGCGGGTCGTCGGACTCAAGCGCATCTCCGGCGGCTCTTCGCGTGAGACCTACGCGTTCGATCTCGAATGGCGTGACGAGGCCGGAGCGCTTCGCTCGCGGCCGCTCATCGGACGCCGCGACCCGACCGGGGGCCTGCTCAAGACCGACCGCGAACGCGAGTTCCGCGTGCTCCAGGCGATGCATCGCGCGGGACTGATGGTGCCCGAGCCGTTGCATCTCGAACTCGATCCCGCAGTGATGGATCGTCCTTTCTTCATCATGCATCGCGCACCGGGGCGCACCTCGGGCGGCGCATTTCCCGAGAGCGAACCGGCATCGCTGCGTGAGAAGATCGCGCTTCAGTTCGTTGACCAACTTGCCAAGCTCCAATCGCTTGATTATCGCGAACTTGGCTTGGAATTTCTCGGCGAGCCAAAAAGCCCCGGCGACATCGCGCGTGCGCAGGCCGCACATTGGCGCGAAATCTACGACCGCGACCGGATGGGCGAGCATTACCCGATTCTCGACGCCGCGTTTGCGTGGCTCGCCGCCAATCCAGTCGTCTCCGACCGCGTCGTGGTCGTTCACGGTGACTACCGCTCGGGGAATTATCTTTACGACGAAACCGGAATGCTCGCGCTGCTCGATTGGGAGATGACGCACCTCGGCGATCCGATGGAAGACCTCGGATGGGCGACAATGATGTTCTGGGGACGCGGCGAATTGGCGGCGGGGTTGCTGGAGCGCGAGGCGTTTTACCGCCTCTACGAGGAAAGGACCCGGCGTGCGATCGATCGCGAACGATTGTTCTTTTACCAGGTGCTCGGCAACGCAAAGATGGCGACGATCTGCCTGACCGGCATCTGCGATTTTGCCGAAGGCCGCACCGCCGATGCGCAAATGCCGTTTCTCGAGCAGCTACTTGCGCCGTTGTTCGACGACCTGGCGCTTCAACTCAAACTCGTCTAGCGGAGAATCGCGATGCTGCGGCCGACCGTCAATGAATTACTCACCCGCTTGCAGGGAACGGTGGCGGGAATCCTGATTCCCGAGCTCACTTCACCATACGCGCAGGGGCAGGCGATGTACGTTGCCGCGATGCTCGCGCGGGCGGCGGCCATCCACGAGCGCGAAGCTCGCTACAACGCCGACGAGTTGAAGGATTTGCGGGCAACGATGGCGGCACTCGCGCGGCTTGCGCCGAAGCATCTCGGACGCCGGCTGGGCGATTTGAAAAAGGCGGCGGCGGCCGGGCTCAGGTGCGCCCGGCGAACTCCTCCCGACCATCGTGCGATGGAAGCCGTCGTCGCCGCGTTCGCCGCCGCGCTCGTGCTCGGGCGTCTCGACGACACGGTGGCGCGCGTAGTCCGCGCGCACCTCAAGCGTCATCTCGATCGCACGCGGGATTTTCTCGGCAATATAACGCTCGGCGGATAAACGCGCAGCCGGTGTTAGAAGAAGTATTGCCTATACGTCGTGAAGCGCTGCGGAACAATCCAATGCCGCGATATCACACCCTGGTTGATGAACCATGTGTCGCGATCCGGCCGCTGGGGATTAGGCGTGTACAGAATCGTCGAGTAGCCGCTCTGCACGTCCTCATCCACCATCGCGGTCTGGAACAGGCGCGGAAATGGAAATATCGATATCCTCGAATCGGGAAATTCGCGGTCACGCACCGTGTTGAAAATCGCGAGCGTCTTCCAGAGTTGCCCGTTGTGGTCGTACTGATCCGACGCGGTGATAAACCATCCCTCCGCATCGATGTATAAAATCCGCCTGATAATCGGCGGCCGGTCGCCAAGATAACCGGCGCGTTTCGCGTCAGCCTCGATCACATAAACCCGGCGCATCTCCCAGTTTTCCGGACAAATCGTGCGGTCGCCGTCGGCCGCGCAGGCCTTGGCGGGCAACGACTTTGCGTGAACACTCGCGAGCATGTTACGGATCCCGAGGAATTTGAAATTCCAGTCCGTCAGCTTGCCTGAAAAACCGAATAGCGAATCCGCGTCAAGGTTGCCGAGGAACGAGTTCTCGAGCATCCAACTGGTCGACGTCATCCCGATTCCCAGCGACCCCGCGCTTGAAGCCGCGGTCCACGGCGAGTCGCCGTTCCAGACCAGATCGACACGCTTCGGACTATCGTAGCGATACCAGATTAACGAGGTCCACGGCGCCTGCCAGAAAGGCGGTTCGATCGGAATCATGACGGGACCAAGCGCGATCCGCTCCGAAATTCCGCTCTGATTGTCGGGATCGCGCGGCACCGGACTAACTTCGGTTCGGCCGACATTGTGATAGACCGCAAGATGACCGACCGGATAACTCTCGAACGGATTACCCGGATGCCCCGGCGCGTAGTCCACGATAAGGTCATTGCGCGAATCCAGATCATCGGTGTAAGCGGGGCCGAATTCATAATTCCACATGATTTTGAGCGCGATTTGCGGATCGTTCGCGTCCAGATTCGGAAATGGAAGACCGGCATTGTAACCCTTCGGAGTGCCGTGCGCGCCGAGTTTTACCTGCGAGGAATATTGCTCTGTGGCCTGTTTGTAAGGCGGCGGCCACGGATAACTGACGGTCTTCACGATGTCCATCTGCATTCCCTGGCGCACCAGCACATAATTGCCAGGACTCACCAGGCCCGCGACCTTCGCGGCGTTCGCGGGCGTGATGACGTCGCCGGGTTCGACCTGTCCGAACGCGGACGGCGCGATGCACGCGGCTAGCAATACCATTAGGGATACAATCGGAAGCGAGCGGTTCATGAGAAACCTCCGCGCGTAAGTTTGACGGCGTAGCGATGCGCCGAATCGAGGAGACTTCAAATTCTCCCCGGCAGGACCGCAGGCGCACAGTAACTTTTTGTTATCACGCTTTGTTATCACGCTCCGACACGTGAGTATCCAGCCCGCGGACATAATCGCGAGCTTCAACCGGCACGTATTCCCGCTCAATAGAAATACTGCCTGAAAGTCGTAAACCGGTTGGGCACGATCCAGCGGCGCGAGATCACTCCCTGGTTGATAAACCAGGTGTCGTGCCGCGGCCGGTCGGGACTCGGAGTAAACAAGATCGTCGAATATCCGCTCTGCACGTCTTCATCGACCATCGCGGTCTGAAACAGGCGCGGAAAGTTATATACGGCGGCCTTCGAGTCCGGGTATTCGCGGTCGCGCACCGTGTTGAACACCGCCAGCGTTTTCCACAACTTCCCCGCGTGGTCGTACTGATCCGAGGCGGTAATAAACCATCCTTGCGAATCGATATACAGAATCCGCTTTGCGATTGGAGGAACGTCGGCGAGCAGGCCGGGCCTGCGCGCGTCCGCCTCGATCACGTAAACGTGGCGCAATTCCCAATCTTCTGGACAGATCGTGCGGTTGCCGTCGGCAGCGCATGACTTGGCGGGAAGATTCTTCGCATGAACGACCGCGAGTATCTCCTTTTCGCCCAGAAATTTGAAATCATAGTCGCCGAACCGGCCCGAAAAGCCGAACAGAGAATCCATTTCGAGATTTCCGAAAAACGAGGTGCCGACCAGGTAACTCGTCGGACCCGGTCCCGGAAACTCATCCCACCATCCCCAGGTTGCTGTGCCCGACCATACAAGATCGCCGCGACTTGGGCTCGAATAGCGGTAGCGCACCATGTAATCCCATGGAACTTGCCAGAACGGCGGTTCGATCGGCACCATGATCGGACCGAGCGCGACTCGCTGCATGATGCCGCTATCGCCGTCGTAGTCCGTAGGAGCCGGTGCGACTTCCTCGCGGCCGACGTTGCGGTAAACGGCCAGGTGCCCCACCGGATAGACTGACCACGGCTGTGAATGACCCGGCGCGTAGCTGGCTATTTCGTCATCCTGCGAATCGAGATCGTCGGTGTACGAGGGGCCGAACTGGTAATCCCACATGATCTTCTGAGCGATCTGAGGATCATTAGTGTCCAGCATCGGAAACGGTAATCCGGCCAGGTAGTTCTCGAGCTGTCCATTCGGTCCGAGCCGGACCTGCGGTGAGTATTGCTCGGTCGAGCTCTTGAATGGCGGCGGCCAATCATAGTCCTTGGTCGCGACGATTTTCATAATCATGCCTTGGCGCGCAAGCACGTAGTTACCAGGACTGACCAATCCGGCGACCTTGCTCGCGTTTTCCTTGGTGATTACGTCGCCCGGTTTCACCGCGGCGGCATCCGCGCCGGTTATGCAATACAAGATCGTGATCGTGGCGATTGCGATGGAGAGCGCGCGGTTCATGGAACACCTCCGGCGCTGGACGGATGCCTGAAGTCGCGAAAGACAGACGCAGCCGCCCGGTTTCGAGCGTAATGCGAGTCGAAGCACAATTCCTATCTTCTGGCCTAGCACCGGGTGCATAGTCGGTCAACGAGCCGGATCAGCCGGCGCGATGTCAGGGAATAATCGCCGGTTGTAGCCATTTAGTTATTTTTTACGCCTAATCGTTTGTAGCGCTTGCTTTGGACTCCTCGACGCGCGAAAAACGTCCTATCGATCAAGCGCTGCGCCCTCCATCGTGATCGGAGGCGCCGCCGGAATTTCGCGGAGGTATCGCGCAATGAAGATCGTGACCATCGCAGCACCCGGCGAACCTGCCGGTCCATGCCGCGGTTCCTGCGGCCATCCCGCATGCCTGTCGCTTCGCCAGCTCGCGTTGGCGCGATGCCCTCATTGCCGGATGCTGCTCGGCTTCGGAGCGAAAGTGACCGGGTGGCCGCCGATGCATCTGCGATGCGCGCGGAGCAGCGACTCGATGCAGGCCGACGGGCAGCGCACGATCGCACGGCCGAATCGTCCAATCTGAATCGCGGGCGCTGGTTCTCACCGGCGCGCACTCAATGGAATGTGCGCGCACCGGCTTGACATCACGCGCAAACGCGCGCTAGCAGATCGATCATTCCCCGAACGCCGCGCGGCGTGGACTCAGGAGTGTGCGTGAGATGGAATCCAACCAAGCCCGACGCGTAAAAGCATTGCGCGCCAAGTTCGATCATCCGGTAATCGATGCCGACGGACATCTAATCGAGCCGCAGCCGCTGTTTCATCATTACCTCACCAAAGTCGGCGGCGCGCAGATGGCACAGAGTTACCGCAACGAGCTTCATGCGCATCCGACCGGCTCGCGCGGCAACCGCGACACGGGCGATATGCGCGGCGCGTGGTGGGGAATCGGCAACAACGCGTATGACTTGGCCACCGTAATGGCGCCGCGGTTGCTGCATCAGCGCCTCGAAGAGATCGGAATCGACTTCGCCGTCATGTATCCGACCTTGGGCCTTGCGCTGCCAACGATCCACGACGCCGACGTGCGCCGCGCCGCATGCCGCGCACTCAACACGATGAACGCGGAGATTTGCGGGCAGTTTGCGGATCGGCTCGCGCCTGCGGCGGCGATTCCAATGCACACGCCGGCTGAGGCGATTGAAGAGCTCGAACACGCTGCGCGCCTCGGGCTCAAAGTCGCGATGATTGCGCCGGGAGTGGCGCGTCCGATTCCCGCGCTGCACGAAAAATTTCCCGACGCATTTCCCAATGCCGCGTATTTTGACAACTACGCCCTCGACAGTTTTTACGATTACGATCCCGTGTGGCGCAAATTTATCGAGCTGCGGATCGCAGTGACCTCGCACGGCGGGGTAGGCCTGCGCTATCTGCCGCTCGGGCGGCGCTCGCCGAGCAACTACATGTTCAATCATATCGGCGGCCACGCCTATCAGCAGGGCGAGTTGTGCCGCTCGCTGGTTTTCGGCGGAGTTCCGACGCGATTTCCGAAACTGGTGTTCGGATTCCTCGAATGCGGCGCCGGATGGGCGGTCGATTTGCTCCACTCGCTCGAAGAACACTGGGAAAAGCGCAACACCGAGGGACTCAAGAATTACGATCCGTCGCTGCTTGATCGCCCGCGCCTGCACGAGTTGCTGCGCGAGTACGGCGGCCCCGGTTTCGTTGACGCGCAGGCCGCATCAGGGATGAGCCGCGCATACGACGAAGGGATTTCGCGCCACGATCGCGCGGCGGACCGCGACGAATGGGCGGCCACCGGAGTTCGCGACGAAGCGGACTTCGCGCGGATGTTCGACCGATTTTTCTTCGGCTGCGAAGCCGACGACCCGAGCGTATTCCGCGCGCTCGACGCGCACGCAAATCCCAAGCGCACGCGGCTGAAACCCGTCTTCAGCTCCGACATCGGACATTGGGACGTGCCCGATATCAACAGCGTGCTGCTGGAGAGTCATCATCTGGTCGATAAGGGCATCCTGACCGCCGCCGACTACCGCGATTTCGTCTTCACCTATCCGGCGCGTCTCCATCTGGCGGCAAACCCCGATTTCTTCGCCGGAACAGTGGTAGCAGGCCCCACCTCAAAGCTCGCCGCGTAAGGCTCTCCACGTCACGAGGCTCGCACTTGCGTTGCGGGCCTCTTGAGGCGCGGGCAAGAAATCATCGAACGCGACGGCACCGGTTCCGCGCCCGCCGTTCGCGGACGCGGAACCGGATGGCAGGCGCTTGGACGATGCGGTATAAGAGCGTGCATGTTACGCGTCGTCGAGGTTGTGAAGTGATGCTGCCTGAAGAGACGCAGTTTTCACCCGGGCAAGACAACACCGCGGAGGGACTCGCCAGTCTCCGGCAGGCAAATCAGGTGTTCAGGCGGAATCGATGGCCCAAGCCATTCGACACCACTAACCACCGGTTGAGGCTTGGGGACGCGCGAGACCTTTCATGGATCCCGAACGATTCCATTCATCTCGTCGTGACTTCTCCGCCCTATTGGGTCCTCAAGGAGTACCAATCTTCCCCGGGGCAGATGGGCGAGATTCAGAATTACGAAGAATTTCTCTTAGAGCTGGATAAGGTGTGGGCGGAGACCGCGCGAGTTCTCGTTCCTGGCGGACGAATCTGCTGTGTGGTTGGCGACGTTTGTCTTCCACGCAAAAAATCGGGCAGGCACTACATCATGCCGTTGCACGCCGACATCCAGGTGCGGTCGCGCCGTCTGGGCCTCGACTGCTTGACCCCAATTCTCTGGCACAAGATCTCCAATGGTGCGACAGAGGTCCAAGGTAACGGTGCAGGATTTTACGGCAAGCCATATCAGCCCGGAGCAGTAATTAAAAACGATTTCGAACACATCTTGTTTCTTCGGAAGCCGGGGGGCTACCGCTCCGTGACCCCGATCCAAAAGGCGCTCTCAATGCTCACCTCCCTCGAAATGAAAGCGTGGTTCCGCCCCTATTGGTCGGATATTAAAGGGGCATCGACGCGTTCAGGGCATCCCGCGCCCTACCCGCTCGAACTTCCCGAACGCCTAATCAGGATGTTTTCGTTTGCTGGGGATACGATCCTCGATCCATTCGTCGGGACTGGCACGACATCGATGGCCGCAGCCAATAGCGGACGGAACTCAATCGGCGTCGATGTACAGAAAGCTTACTTGCGCATGGCCGATAAGCGGTTTCGTGAATTCACGTCCGTTCAGCGCCTGTTCGGCGCGCCGTTCGCTAACATTCAGCGCGAAAAATTCTAGGACGGAAGCGAGCCTTGGAATTTCGCCTGCTCGACGCCTTCCGAAACGCGTTCGAGGGAAAGCCGTATTTCCATCGAAACCCGACAATCGGCGATCGCGTCGCTCAATGGCTATATGAAGATCTCTATCATCTGGGGAAATCCCAAGTGCTCGCCGGACGGATTGAGCGCAAAGAGATAGTGCTCAACGTTCGTAATCTGCGCGTCGGGGTGAGCGCTCGCAGAGGCGACGGAACCCTAGGCGAGGCTGTTCCGGGCAGTGCGCCGGTCGTGGATGAAGGTTTTACGGTAGCCAGAGGCCAAGTCGCCACCGTCGACATTGGCGTCGAGGTAAAGATACTTGCCAAATCGATGATCAAGCAAATCGACCGTGTAAAGCGCGACCTCATCGGGCAGATCGCCGAATTCAAAAAGGGTGGTGATCGGCCGATCTGCATCGGGATCGTCGGGATCAATTGGGCAACGCAATATCATTCATTCGAGGGCGACAAGGAATACGACACGAAGGGAACCGGGGCCAGGCCGCATCCGGCTACGGAAGCCAAAGAGGCTGAACGACGCCTTGATCGTGACGTGCGTCCTGACTTCGACGAGTTTCTCATTCTGAAATTGCGTGCCAAAAACCAGCCGCCGTACGCATTTTCTTGGGTCGACGGCGCCGATACGGCTCTCTCATACGGTGCGCTTCTAACCCGGGTATCGAGGAAATACGACGAGCGTTTCCCCTGAGGCCCGGAACCGGGCTGCCTCCACATAATTGGGCAAGCGGTGCTTTTGCGGCTCTTTTGTGTGCCGGATGAGCACGGCTGCGCTGCTTACCTGCCTGGATTCATTTAGCCCACAGACGTTGCGCAAGTGTTTCACGCTAAACAGCTCTCGAGGTAATAGAAACCCGAAAGGAAAGTGACTCGGGCGAAAACGATGAGACGCTTTGTATGTCCGAACTGTGGGTGCGATGAGATCAACGAACTCTCGATGTGCGTCGTGGTACACCCGGTGACGGCGTGGAGCGACGCGGGTGAACCGCTCGACTTCGACGATCCAGAGGTGGATTGGGACTCCGACATGCCGTACCTAACGGATCTCTACCTCGGCCACCGTCCGCCGCGCACGCTCGAATGTTCGCAATGCTGCGAGCAGTTCGAGCATCCAAGAGAACTCGACTAGGCTCGTGCCATCACTATCGAAGCGCGCGCGCACGGAACGCTGATTGTTTACAGATACTTGTGCAGGCGGCGGGTGGCGAGGGTTTCGGGTATCTGGCGGATTTCGTCGGAGCGGTTGCGATGCGCGATTAGGATCGCGTCGCCGGTGTCGATCGCGATGAGGTCGCTGATTCCGAAAACTACCATGAGCCGCGAATCCGAATGGGCGACGATTCGCTCCGAGTCGAGTGCGAGCACGCGACCGCGGATGACGCTGGCGCCGTCATTTGCGACCGCCTGGCGCAGGCCTTCCCACGATCCGACGTCGTGCCATCGAAAGCGCGCGGGGACGGTTATCACGTTGCGGCTGCGCTCGACGACTTCGCGATCGAACGAATCGAATTTGAGGCGTTTGTAGGCGCGCGGAAATCTCGCGCGCGGCGCGGCGGCGAGCGCCCGCGCGGCGGCGGCGAGCGCCGGGCTGTGCTCCGCCAGCTCAGCGGCGAGCGTCCGCGAATCGAGCACGAACATCCCGGCGTTCCAGAGATATTTCCCTGATCGCGCCATCCGGCGCGCGCCCGCGAGGGCGGGTTTTTCGATGAATCGATCGACCTTGAAGCCGGCGCCGATCGCGGCGCCGATCTTTTGATAACCGAAACCGGTCTCAGGGCGCGTCGGAGGAATTCCGATCACGACGATCGCGCGCCGAGCAGCCGCAAGACCGGCCGCGGCGGTAAGCGTGGCGCGAAAGCCCGCGGCGGGTTCGATAATGTGATCGGCAGGCATCACGGCGACGACGCCCGCTTTGAGCCGCCGCTCGATGACCGCCGCTCCGTAAGCGATCGCTACGGCGGTTCCGCGAGCCGCCGGCTCGATGATCAGGTTGCGCGCAGGGATAACGCCGCGCAGCGCGCGCCGGAATGCCGCCGCGTGCGCGGCCGCCGCGAGGACGAAAATGCGATCGGGCGCAACCAGCGGCGAAAGGCGCGCGATCGTGGCCTCGAGCAACGAGCGTTTGCCGTCGGCTGAGAACAGCGGCTTGGGGGTGCGCTCGCGGCTCGCGGGCCATAGCCGCGTGCCCCTGCCGCCCGCGATAATCAGCGCCGAAAGTGAAGGGCGGCGGGTCATTGCCGGATCGCGCCCAATTCCTTGAGCTTGTCTTCGAACATCGCGCGTATTTCCGAAAGCCGCTCGGCACTGTCGGCCTCGAAGCGCATCACGAGCGCGGGCTGCGTGTTCGAAGCGCGCACGAGGCCCCATCCGTCGGGGAGATTCACGCGCACGCCGTCGATATCGATCGTGTCGTATTTGCCGCGGAAATAGTCCGCCGCGCGGCGCACGATCTCGAACTTGCGTTCGTCGGGACAGTCGAGCCGGATTTCGGGCGTGAAGGTGCTTTTGGGGAGATCGGCGAGGATCTCGCCGAGGCCGCGGCGCTGCTCGCTGATGATCTCGAGCAATCGAAACGACGCGTAGATGGCGTCATCGAATCCGAGATAGCGATCGGCGAAGAACATGTGCCCGCTCATCTCGCCGGCAAGGGCGGCGTGCTCCTGTTTGAGCTTGCTCTTGATCAGCGAATGGCCGGTCTTCCACATGATCGGACGGCCGCCGTTGCGCGCGATATCGTCGTACATCCGCTTGGAGCACTTCACGTCGCCGATAATCGCGGCGCCGGGATGTTCTCTGAGGATCGCGCGCGAGAACGCAACCATCAGCTCGTCGCCCCAAACGATGCGGCCATTTTCGTCCACCGCGCCGACGCGGTCGGCGTCGCCGTCGTAGGCGATGCCGAGCTCGGTGCCGGACGCGCGTACGGCTTCCCTGAGGTCGCGCATGTTCTCTTCGACGGTGGGGTCGGGATGATGGTTCGGAAAGCGTCCGTCCATTTCAATGAACAGCTCGGTCAAATCGCATCCGAGCAGCTTCATCAGCGGCGCGGCAACAACGCCGCCGCATCCGTTGCCGCCGTCCAGGGCGACTTTCATGCCGCGGCGCAGCTTGAAATTGGCGAGGATGAATTCGTTGTATTCGGGAACGATCGGCTTTTCGGAAAGCTTGCCGGGCGCGGCGGGCTTAACATAGTCGCGCGACTCGATAATCTTGCGGACGGTTTGAATCTCTTCGCCAAAAATCGTCGAGGGTCCGACGCCGAGTTTGAATCCGTTATATTCGGCGGCATTGTGACTTCCGGTGATCATCGCGCCGCCGTCCGTCTTCCAGTGCAGGACCGAGAAATAGAGCAAAGGAGTCGGCACGATACCGATATCGACGACGTTGATTCCTGCGGGCAAGAGACCCTCGAGCAGGCGATCGCGCAGGGCGGGCGACGACAGGCGACAATCGCGGCCGAGGGTGATCGTGCGCTTGCCGGCGCGATGCAGGATCGTCGCGTAGGCGCGGCCGAGGTCGCGGACGAACTGATCGTCGAAATCGGTTGCGACGATTCCGCGGAGGTCATATTCGCGAAAGACTTGAGGATTCATCTGCCCTCCTAAGCGGCGTTGGCGGCTGCGATCGGCGGCGCGCGAGCGGTTTTTACCGCATCGCATCCTGATTTGTGCTAGTCATCCTGTGCAACTCGGGCGCAAAGCGCAAGTGTGGCGCGCCGCGGCCCGCATAGCGAGTACCCGCTTGGCGGCATTGAGCTTCGACAAGGTTGCGATCGTCACCGGCGCCGGCCGCGGCATCGGCCGCGCGACCGCGCTTGCGCTCGCGCGCGAAGGCTTTGCGCTTTGCCTCGCCGCGCGCTCGCGCGGCGAACTCGAAGAGACCCGCGCGATGTCAGGGCTTGCCGCCGAGCGCTCGCTGATCGTGCTGGTTGATCTGGCGCAACCCGAGTCTGCGGACAATCTCGTTGTGGCGGCGCTCGAACATTACGGGCGAATCGATTTGATCGTCAATAATGCGGGATGGTCTCCGGCGCGAACCGCGCTGGCTAAACTGAGCGAAGACGATCTCGATCGGATTCTGGCGGTGAATCTACGCGCGCCTATAGCGATAACGAAAATCGCCGCCGACGCGATGAGCCGGCGGGGCGCGGGCGCGATCGTCAATATCGCGTCCGCGGCGGCCCGTAAAACTCCTGCCGGTGAAGCCGTGTACGCGGCCGCAAAAGCCGGCCTGGTCGCATTCACTCACGCGGCGTTCGCCGAGCTGCGCAGCCGGGGAGTCAAGCTCGCGGTGATCATTCCGGGACTGGTCGATACCGCGCTGATACCGGCCAATAAACGGCTCGACCGGACGGCGATGCTCGCGCCCGGCGATGTCGCGGAGGCGGTTTTGCAGGTGGTCCGCGCTCCCGCGCGCGCCTGCCCGATCGAAATTGTCCTCGAGCCGCAGTTCGATCCGATGAGAGCTCCGGACCGCGCGAAGTAGCGCCGGATCGAATGCGAAGCGGCGGTGATGTTCAAGTCATTCACGGTTAAATTCGCGGTCGCTCTCGCGATCGGACTGGCCGCCGCGGTGCTGATCGCGCCGCCAGCCGCGGTACTGGTTGCACGCGCCGGTTTCAGAATTCCATTCCCGCGAATTTTCGATCGAGTCGTGATGGCTGCGCTATTCGGGGTGATCCTTTGTGCTGCGCGCGGTCTGCGGCTGTTAGAGACGCTGCGTGCGGGTTTTCACGAATCTCGCGGCGCACTGACACGCGGGTTGCGCGGTTTCGCGGTGGCGATCGCAGTGATGACTTTACTGTACGCGGCGGCGTTTGCTCTTGGCGGAGCGAACAACGTGGCCGGCGCAGGCGCGATTTATCGCGTCGCGAAATACCTCGCCGCCGCAATCGCGATTGGAATTCTTGAAGAGGCTTTCTTTCGCGCGTTTCTGTTCGGCGCAATGCGCAACGACTTCGGGCGCTCCGGCGCACTCGCCGCAAGCTCGGCGATTTACGCGGCGGCGCATCTGGTGCGATCGCCCGCGCGCTTTTACGTCACCGGTCTGGATTGGACGGCTGGCCTGCGGACGCTCGCGGGCTCGATCGCGCAATTCGCCCATCCGTGGACTGCGCTCCCGACGCTGCTCGGACTGTTCCTGCTCGGCATCGTGCTCGCGCAAGCCTACGTGATAACCGGCTCGGTGTATTTCTCAATCGGTCTGCATTCGGGCTTCGTACTCGGCGCGAAGCTATGGCCGAAGCTCATCGCCAATCGCGCGATACTGCCCGGATGGCTGGCGGGATGGGGCCATCAGCCAATCATCAGCGGCCCCGCCGCCTGGCTTGCCGCCCTGGCGATCCTGGCAGCACTCCCCAAGCTAACCGGTGGGCGGGCGCGTGGGAGTTGAGCGGCGGTCGGAACTGCGTTTGCTGTGCGTGTTCCAGTCGTAGATGGGGGCGGCGCCGCGCGGGCGAGTGCGGTAGCGGCGATGCGTCCACAGGAATTGCTCGGGATAGCGCCGGACGATGTCTTCAACCGCCTTCACGAAGCGGCGGGTGTTTTCGAGCACGTCCGCCTCGTTATCGCCAGTGCGCTGGGCGGGAATTTCTTCCATTATTTCGATCCGATGGGTGCGATGGTTCGGGTCGCGCACGATAAATACCGGGATGACCGGCGCTCCGGAAAGCGCGACCAGGCGGGCAAGGCCGCTCGTCGTCGCGGCGAGCTCACCGAAGAATGGGACGAACACCGCCTCGCTGCGCTTGGCGTTTTGATCGAAGGGGATCGCGATCAGATCGCCGGCTCGGAGCGCGCGCAGCACCGCCCGCGCCGCCGAATGCTTGCGGATCAGCTCGACGCCTGCGCGCTCGCGTACAAAGGTCACCATCGCCTCGCCCGGCAGAAAGCTCTGCATGTGA
This sequence comes from Deltaproteobacteria bacterium, assembly GCA_021799555.1. Taxonomy (GTDB): domain Bacteria; phylum Desulfobacterota; class Binatia; order Binatales; family Binataceae; genus JBARDN01. The sequence goes on from JAJZAG010000038.1 coordinate 15,543, forward strand.
TGTACGATGCTGATCTGGTACCCATGCATCGCGTGCGCGGTCGCGATCAGCTCGAAATTGCCGAAGTGGGCGCTCAGCACGAGCAATCCTTTGCCGGGATGGCGATTGGCGATTTCATTCCAGTATTCGAGGTTATGGTAGCGAACCTTGCGCGCCAGGCGGGTGCGGAAGAAACCGCCGAGCCGCACGTATTCGGCGCCTGCACGGCCCAAGTTGACGTATGACGCGCGCAGGATACGCGCGCGTTCGGCGGCGCTCTTTTCAGGGAACGCCACCTCGAGATTTCTAAGCCCGATCCGCACGTGGCGGCGATCGAGCTTGAAGCCGATAAGCCCGCCAAGCGCGCCGATCGGAAGCAGTATGAAATCCGGAATCAGACTCAGCAGATGCAGCCCTGCGAGCATAATCCAGTACAGGATCCGCTCGCGCGCATTGAGCGAAATCCGCGCGTGGCGAATCGGACGCCGCCGCGGCAATCCGTGCGGGATATTCGCGTCGCTGGACGCTTCTGCCGCGCGCCCCTCTACGCCGGCGCGCGGAGCTGGAGAAGCGACAACTTCGATGGATTCCATCATGTCAGATCACCGTGCGCTCGCGCTTGGGCGCCTTGGGAATCACCACCAGGCCCGAGTCGGTGACGAAGAAGCGCTGGCGGTCGCGTTCGAGGTCGAAGCCGATCTCTTCGCCCTCAGGCACGTAAACATTTTTGTCAATAATCGCGCGGCGGATTTTTGCGTTGCGGGCGATCTCGACGTAATCCATCAAGACGGAGTCCTCGACCGAGCTGTAGGAATGCACGAACACGCTGCGGCCCAAAACCGAATTGCGGACCGTGCCGCCCGAGATGATGCAGCCTTCGGAGATCACGGAATGCAGCGCTGTGCCGCGCCGCCCGTTTTCATCGAAAACGAATTTCGCGGGCGGCTGATCGTAGTACGCGCTGCGCAGCGGCCAGTAGGGGTTGTAGAGATTCAGATGCGGCCGGGCATCACGCAAATCCATGTTCGCTTCGTAATAGGCCTCGAGGGTTCCTACGTCACGCCAGTAGCTCAGATTCAGCTCCGAATCGCCGCGGATCCGATTGGTCATGAAGTTGTACGCATAGACGGGCACGCGGTTGATCAGCGCGGGAATCAGGTCGTGTCCGAAATCGTGCTGGCTGGCGGGATGAGTTGAATCCTCAATCAGCGCCTCGCGCAGGATTTTCGGGTCGAACAGGTAATTGCCCATCGAGGCAAGACACTTGCCCGGCGCTCCCGGCATCGGCGGCGGCGCCTGCTTCGGCTTCTCCTGAAAATTCACGACTCGCAATCCGGAATCAACTGAGAGCACGCCAACTTGATTGGCCTCCTCGAGCGCGACCGGCAGCGTGGCCACCGTTACGGCGGCCTTGCGTTCGAGGTGAAACTCAATCATCTGCTGGATGTCCATGCGGTAGATATGATCGGCGCCGAACACCGCGATCAGGTCGGGTTTGACGTCGTCGATAAGATTCAAGTTCTGAAAGATCGCATCCGCCGTGCCCTGATACCACGACTCGCCCA
>JAJZAG010000356.1 GCA_021799555.1 Deltaproteobacteria bacterium
AAGAATGCTGCGCGCATACTTCGCACCGCGCTGTGCACGCGCTCCGCTTCTGCGCTCTCGAACACGACTTTGATCGTGGCCATAACGACGCCGTTCCTATTGCGTCTGCGCTTCGCTCGTAGCCATAGCGATCGCCCCGTGGCTCAGCGCCGCGCCGGCACGCATTTCAGCCGCCACGTAGATTGCCTCTGCGATCTCTTCGTCGGTGGCGCCGAGCCGTTTCGCCCCGCGCACGTGCCCATCGATGCACCAGGGGCACTGCGTGACATGCGCCACGGCGATCGCGATGAGGTTTTTTACCTTGCTCGAAAGCACGCCGTCCTTGAACACCGCTTCACTGAAGCTGGCGAAGGCTTGCGCGGTTTCTGGTTTCAAACGCCGTAATTTCTGGCGGTGCTTTGCCGCGTCTTTTACATAGAAGTCAGCCATAATTGCCTCCTGGTGTGTCGTCATCGCGATGATTCGTCAAATTGGATTCGCCGCCCGCCGGTGACGCCGCCAATTCTGGACATTGCAGGACAAAATGAACGATTCCGGCGGCATTCGCGTGGTAAATAATGCAGCCGCTCTTGCGCAGGACCGCGAGCATTCGGCTGTTGTCGCCACGCACGTCTGCTTCAAACTCGGTGATGCCGCTGTCGTGCGCGATGCGGCCAAGGTGTTGAATCAGCAGTGGTCCGATACCGGCGCCTTGATATTCGTCGAGGACTGCCAGCGCTAATTCGGCCTGCGAGGGAATGTCTTTACGGATGTATCGGCCGACGCCAATGAAACGCTCTCGTCCGTCTTGCGAAATAACGGCCGCGAGGCCGACGTGTCTAATGAAATCGAGCTCTGTGTTCCGTGCGAGGTCTTCCGCAGTGAGGTTCCGTTTGTGGCCCAAGAATCGGAAGTACCGCGCTTCCACTCCAAGTCCGGCAAAGTGTTCGAGCAAGCGCGTCTTGTCCTCGGAACGGATCGCGCGAATCCGGATTATGCTTCCGTTTTCGAGAACTTCATCGGCGGCATACGCGCGAACGTCGAACATTTGCGATGTGTAATCAGTAGACATCTCATCTTTCAGACGACCCACGCGCGGAACGCAACGAACGCGATTGTCGGTCCGAGTCTCGCGCGCCCTCATGGCGCACCGACGAATCGATGGCCGACTCGATTACGCATGCTTTTTCGGCCGCCTTTTCAAAGAAGTACCCTGAGCCGCCCTGGCCCACGATCGTCAGCAGGTCTCTGCCGCTCAATGCGCGTATGCCGCCGAGGACGGATATCCCACGACTGAAAAATGGCTGCGGCCACAGAGGAGTGGTTGGTCCGGCCATCACGCGAACTCGTGCGGCTCGTGAGAGGCGAAGGAGTTCATCGATCCCGCCCTCGACCAGCGTTGAGCCGGAGAAAATAGCGACGCTCGCCTCTTCGAGGGCTTGCGCGGCACGTTCGGGCGGCACCCACAGGGGCTGTTCTTCGGGCTTCAATGCGTCGCGATGTTTGTCGATTATGCTGAGTCCCGCGACTCGGCCCTTGAGCTTCTTTATGAACGGGACAAAGGCGCCAACCATCACAACCTTGTCGGCGGGCGTGATTTCGACCGCATCCAGTGCGTCGAGGTTCTCTCGCATCACCCCTTCCTGCAGTCCGTACCGATTGATCGCGGCAGTGGAAAGGGCACCCAGCGTCGCCACGCCAATCGCCCGCCTGAGGGCGCTCGGCGAAAGTGCATACTCCGCCGTCTTCCACGCCGGAACGCCTGTCAGGCGGCCGGCCGGCGGCGCGCCCGCGGCACTCTTTGGGCAGCACACAGTGTCGTTCAAATCGCGCGGCGTGAAGGCGACTCCGACTTCGCCACTCGAGATCTCGACCGCCGTGTAGAACACTCCGACACGAACGTCAGTCACCAGTGGTTCATCGGTGAGGTTGCGGTGCAGGTGCGCGAGCCATTCCGCAGTCAGATTCATGAGATCCCTCCTTCATTTCCCGCATCGGAAGGAATTTCACGGCTTTGAACATCCCCATAAACTCGTCGCATCCGGCGCCGAAGTTCTCTTCCGATCTCCCGGGCTGCGGGGCGTGTGAGCGCCATCAGGTAAATCTGTTCTTCCCTTTGCAAATGCAACCGGAGCACCGTATCCAGTTGCGCCAGCAAAGTTTCAAGTTCCCGGCGCTTTGACCGGCTTGCTGAGTTTTGGGCGTTTTCGAGCCTTGCCGCCTCGAGACATGCCTCTATCGAGTCAATCTGATCCTCCACAAATTGATGATCGATGGCCATCGTTGCGGCCACGCCGGCGCTATGCCGGGCGATGAGATCGTCGACCAAATCGTAAAGGTGACGCTCTTCGTCATGCATATGAGGTAAAAGTTTGTGGCGCAGAAATCCGCGTAGCTGAAAACTATGGACGCCCTCGGCATCCGCCGCGACCGCCCCGCTCAGAGCGCTGAGATTGTTGAGAATCTCCTTATGACGGCCTTGAATAGCTGTGCGCATTTGATCCATCGTGCGAACTCCGCGCGACCTTTGCTCACGCCCATCCGAGCTGGCGCTTTCCGTTTTCAGAGATCATCTGAGGCGACCACGGCGGATCCCAAACGAGCTCGACGTTTACCTCCTCGACTTCCTCGTTCTGGATTAGAATCGCCTCGCGCACTTCCTCGGTCAGATACGAATGCATCGGACAGGCCGGGGTCGTCATGGTCATCAGGATGCGCACCTTGTCGCCCACAACCTCAGTGCTATACACGAGACCCAGATCGACGATGTTGACTCCGACCTCGGGATCGTTGACTCCGCGCAAGGCCTGCAGGATGTTCTGTTCACTCACCATGGTGCATCTCCGAGCCTAAGTCCGCGATGCCGCCGCAAGCGACTGCGTTTTAGTGCGCGCCCCGCCGGCCGATTCGAACCCGCCAGACCTCGGGCCCCTGTTCGAGGTAATCCCAGGAAAACTGGCCAGTATGTTCCGCCTCGAATTGGTAGTAGAGCGGCCGGGGATCGTGGTCGTTGACCAAAATGAACGCCTCGCCCGGCTTAAGTCCCGTGTACGTGTCGAAGATCAATGTGTGACGCTCGCGCGGAACGACGGTGCGCACGTCAAGTGGTTGATCCAATTGCATCTTCTTCTCCTCCTCGTACGATTCGTGAATTGCTTCTAGTACTTGACGCTGACGCGTCTCGTCCAGATGTTTTTCGATCAGTGGCAGATAGACGCGCTCTTCCTTGGACAGATGAAGCTCGAAGATCCCGTCTAGCCGCAGGGACAGGTCCCGCAGCTCACTCAGCAGCCGTGCCCGCTCGTTCTCACTCGCACTTTTCAAACGATGCGCTATTAGCTCAATCTTCGTGACGTAATCGTTGATGAACTCGTGATCGACCATCATGGTTGCAGTCGGCTTTCCGTGCTCCCGAACGAGTTTGTCGACTGTGGAGTAGAGATGACGCTCCTCGCCGCGCGCGTGTGGCAACAGATCCCCCTTTAGAAACGCCACGAACGCATCGCGCTCCGTTTGGGACTCGCCACCGCCAACCGCTCGCGCATGCGCCCGCAGCGTCTTGGCCAAAGATTGATGGTGGTTTCGGATCGCTTCAGCTAAAGTGCTCATGACAACCTTTCCCTTCCCGGGTGTGGCTCGCCGAGCCTGTTTGGCGGGCTTGACGGGAGACATCGTTAAGATGTATTCAATATACATCTTCGACGGCGATGGTCAAGAGCAATGCCTTCAGAAAAA
>JAJZAG010000039.1 GCA_021799555.1 Deltaproteobacteria bacterium
AGCAATAGGCGCGGTTATTGGCAGATCGCGCTTACGTCAACCTGGTACAACTGCACGATCGCGAAGAAATCGCGTATGTTCATTTCGGTCGTCGCGTCGGTGAACTTTCCGCTCGGGCACTGCGCCAACAGGTTTGAGTTCGCCGTCTGCGTTAACCCCTGTGGGGCGACTAGCTCGAGAAATCCCATGTCAGAGGCCTGCGCGGTCACGCTGTTGCCGGCCGCTGTCTTGTTGGAATTCGCGACCGAACTTGACATGATCCGCACGCACGCGCTGAGCGAAAGCCCAACCGCAGCGATCGGCACAATCATGATGCTCGCGAGCTTCTTCATCCGCTTGTCCTCCCTGAATACGTTTCTCGACGCCGCCAATACGGCGATTATCCGAGGCTAGGCGCGGTCCGGATTAGTGTCAATTCAATTTTAATCCGTCGATGCGCCCGGACGGCGCATCCTGGAACGGGTTTGCGTTCTCGCGCGGGAATAAACTCACCGATGTATCAACGGTAGGCGCGATGCTACCGTGACCGGACGATGAAAATCGCAACCAAGAATTGGAGAATCGGATGCCTCCTGCGGAAGACTCGGTCGCGTTATTTTTTAAAATCTGGATCGCGCCGCGCGATACGATTCGACAAATAGTCGATTCCGATCCGCGCCGCCACGTGATTGCGATCGCCGCGCTAAGCGGCGCGCTCAGCAGCCTTGAAGGCTCGTGGCTCGGCGCGATGTCGGAGCCGCGCGCGATGGCGGCGCTGTGGCCGTTGATGGTCGCACTCAAGGTCGTGCTGTTCGCCGTGTGGGCGATAGTCGGGCTGTACGTCGCTGGATGGATGATCACCGCGGCGTGCCGCGTACTCGGTGGATTAGCCAATTCCGTTCAAACCCGCGCCGCGATCGCATGGGCGAGCATCCCGGGGATTGCAGCCACCGGCCTCGGCGTAATCGGCCTGCTGGCCGGAATCGTCACGCCGCGCGCGCTGCGGCCGGGCGCATTTTCATTCCCGCCCGAGCTGATGATTCTGAGCGCGATACTCGGAGCATGGGGCCTGGTCCTGGAACTCAAGTGCGTCGGCGAGGTGAACCACTTCTCGGCCTGGCGCGCGCTCGCCGCTCAATTGATAGTGCTTGCCGTCCTTGTGGCTATAATCGTTACACCGTTCATTTGGAGAGAATTCAGATAAGGCGCGCGGCGATGAAGGAGGCAGAATGAAGTCGATTCCAGATTTTCTCCGCGATTTTGAATGCTCACGCCGACAGGATGGGAGATCTGGCGCGCGACGTTTTGCAATGCGGTCGAATGTTGCGGCAATCTGCGCGATCGCGATCTGCGCGCTTTTTGCCGGCGCGACCGCCTCCGCGGCAGCAGCGACGGACTCAACCGCGCCCGTCGTGAAGACTCGGACCGGAGAAGTCCGCGGCCTCGTCAAGGGCAACGTGCGCGAGTTTCTCGGCGTGCCCTACGCGGCGCCGCCGGTCGGCGCGATGCGCTGGCGCGCGCCGCTGGCACTTCCGAGTTGGCGCGGCGTTCGCGATGCGACCAAGTTCGGGAGTTCATGCGCACAGATGGATTTCCGCGGCGCGCGGGTCAAAGGCTCCGAGGACTGCCTCTATCTGAACATTTACACACCAAATCCGCCCGGCGCCGGGCTTCCAGTGATGGTCTGGATTCACGGCGGAACCTTCCTTGTCGGCTCGGGTTCGAGCTACGACGGATCGAAGCTCGCCGAAAGGGGCAAACTCGTTTTCGTCGCAATCAACTACCGGCTTGGTCCGTTCGGCTTTCTGGCAAGCCCGGCACTCGACTCCGGCGACGCAAAGCACACATTCGGCAACTACGGACTGCTGGATCAGCAAGCGGCGCTTCAATGGGTCAAAGAAAATATCGCGGCGTTCGGCGGTAACCCGAAAAACGTAACCGTCGCGGGCGAGTCGGCCGGCGCGATCAGCGCCGGATTGCATCTGGTGTCGCCAGCATCCGCGGGACTCTTCGAGCGCGCGATCCTCGAGAGCGGCCCTTTCCTGCACATCCGCACCGCCACCGACGCCCAGCAGCGTGCATCGGAGCTCGAAAGCGCGCTCGGATGCGCCGGCGTCGGACAGGCTGCGAAATGCCTGCGCGCGAAAAGCACCGAAGAAATCCTGCGCGCGATCCCGGCGAGTCCGATCGGCCAGCCGGTATGGTGGCCGATTGTCGATGGGCGTCTGATCCCGAGCCAGCCTGCCGACGCGCTCGCGGCCGGCCGCTTTAACCGGGTAGCGGTTATTAACGGATCAAATCGCGACGAGGGTTCATTGTTCCTGGCATTTGGCCATCAGCAGAGCGCGGCGGAATTTGAGACGCGCGCGAAGGCGCGCTTCGGCGCCAATGCCGCCCGCGTGCTCGCAGCCTATCCGGAGACCGGTTATGTATCGCCGACGCAAGCCGCCGCCGCGGGATTTGGTGACCAGTATTTCAGTTGCCAGATATTACGCGCCGGCGATCTTCTCGCGGCCAAGGTCCCGGTTTACCAGTACGAGTTCAACGATCCGCACGCTCCGAATCACTTTATCCGCAACCCGCCATTTCCGATGCGAGCGTTTCACAGCTCGGAAATTCAGTACGTGTTCGGAGCAGCGGCCGACAACGCCGGGCTCACCGATGCGCAGCGCAAGTTATCCGAAGCGATGATGGCGTACTGGGTCGGTTTCATCACGTCGGGCGATCCTGGCGGCGCGCCGGCGTGGACAAAGCTGACTCCGAGCGATCCGAAAATCCTCCTGCTCGCTCCGGGTGCGATCAGCTACGAGAAGGACTTCTCCGAGCTCCATCATTGCGCCCTGTGGGATTCGATCCCGCGCTGAGGGACGCGCGGGCGCACAGCAGATAGTCCTGCCGCCCTAGCCGTGCACGGCCGGCGACGGCGCCGCGCTCGGCGCGGGACTGGTCGGTGCTGGGCCAGGCGCAGCGGGTATTATTGGCACTGGCGTCGCCTTCGGCGCCAATACGAGGCTGATTGTATCCGGCGACAGGGTGTAGGCGGAGCCAGATATAAGGTCGATCACCCAAGGGAAAATAAATATCAGGTCGAGAACGGTCACCCATGAGAATCGAGATTGAATCATCGAGGTGGCCGTGTTGTAACCCTCTTTCGTCGCAATGATCTGATAATTCCGATTCCGATCGAGGGTCACTTCGGCGGGCGCAATTATTTGTTGTCCACCCACAGCCACGGTAGCGCCCGGCGGTTCCGTACTGATGGAGACAGTCTGCGTGCCACCGCCGTGTATAAGCGTCGCGCAGGAACTATTGAAAATTAATGCCGATATGGCTAGCGCGATCGCGCCACTCCTCGATAATCGATTCATTGTTCTCCCAGTTAGCGACAACCGACGTTAACTCGTATTTCGACAGTTCGGCGGATGCTAGGCTCGTGTCCACGGATAGTCAACCCGTGCTCAGTCGATTCGCAGTCGGTCGGCGAGGCGACTTAGACGTTGGCGCTCGTCCTGATTACGCACCGCCTGCTGTAGCGCCGCTTTGGTTCCGACCAGCACACAGACCCGCTCGGCGCGCGTGATGGCGGTGTAAAGCAGATTTCGCCGCAGCATCAGGTAGTGCTGCGGATGGATCGGCATGATCACGGCCGGATACTGGCTGCCCTGGCTCTTGTGCACCGAGATCGCGTACGCGAGTCCGACTTCATCGAGTTCGGCCTGATCGTACTCGGCGTGGGTTTCCTCGAAGGCTACGGTGACGCGTCCGCGCGTGGGATCGACCGTCATCACCCTTCCTATCGAACCGTTGAAGACGCCCTTGTCGTAGTTGTTGCGAAGCTGGATAACGCGGTCGCCTTCTCGAATGACGCGATCGCCCGCGCGCAGCTCGCGGCCCGCGGGATTGAGGAGCGCCTGCAGCTCGTGATTCAAGGTGTGGGTTCCGAGCGGGCCGCGGTTCATCGGAGTCAACACTTGGATCTCGCGCGGATCTTTTATTCCGAATCGGCCAACAAGCCGCTGCTGCACGAGCTGCTTGATCGTGGCGAGCACCTCTTCGGGCGCGGCGCGCTCGAAAAAAAAGAAATCGCCCTCGGGCGCGTTCGAGATATCGGGAAACCATCCGCGGTTGAGCTTGTGCGCGTTGGCGACGATCACGCTCTCGCGCGCCTGCCGATAAACCTCGCGCAGCTCGACGACCGGCACCAACTCCGACGCGATCACGTCCTTGAGCACGCTGCCCGGCCCGACCGACGGAAGTTGATCGCGGTCACCGACCAGCAAAAGCGAGCAATTTGGCATCAGGGCCGAAACCAGGCTCGCCGCCAGCTCGATATCCATCATCGAGGCTTCATCGACGATCAGATAATTCGTGCGCAGCGGAAAATCCTTGCCGCGCACAAAGCCTCCGGTCTCGGGCGCGTACTCGAGCACCCGATGGATCGTCTTCGCGTCGCGTCCGGTCGCCTCCTGAAGCCGCTTTGCGGCTCTGCCGGTTGGGGCACAAAGGACGGGCTTCAAACCGGCGTCGCCGAGCGCAGCCAGAAGCTGGCGCAGGATCGTGGTCTTGCCGGTGCCGGGACCGCCGGTGATCACGGTCACCGCACTCGACAATGCGGTCTTGATCGCGCGGACCTGTTCGAGCGACAGCGTGATTCCTTCCGCCGTCGAAGCCGTCTTGAGTGCGCGCTCAGCCACCGCCGCGCTCATCGGACGCCCGGCGCAAAGCGCGCGAATGCGCTCGGCCACGGTGACTTCCGCCTCGTGCAGGCGCGCGAGGTACACGGCGGTGTGCTCGTCGCCGGGTTCGACAACGACCTCGCCCGCGGCAGCGAGCAGATCGAGCGCCTGCGCGACGAGGCCCGCGTCCATCTCGAGGCCGGAAGCGAACTGCTCTTCGAGATACTCGAGGGGAGTATAAACATGGCCGTCGTCGGACATGCGTTCGAGCAAAAATATAATCGCGGCGCGCGCGCGCTCGACCGAGTTGCGCGGGATGCCGAGTTTCGCGGCGATCGCGTCGGCGGTGCGAAAGCCGATCCCGTGGATCGTCCGCGCGAGCAGGTAGGGGTCGCGGCGCACGACCGCGAGCGACTCTTTACCGTACTGCTTGTGGATGCGGCGCGCGGCTGCCGCGCCGATTCCCTGGCCGCGCAGGAACACAGTCAGCTCGCGAAGTCCCGAGGCATCGCGCCACGCCTCGGCGATTCGCGCGGCCGTTACCGGGCCGACGCCGGATACCTCGCGCACCCGGTGCGGAGTTTTATCGAGGATTTCAGGCAGGGATTCGCCAAAGTGAGTTGCGATTCGATGGGCCAATTCCGGGCCAATTCCGGATATTTCCTTCGCCAGGTAAAGTTCGAGGGCGTTGACGCCCGCGGGCCGCAGCGTTTGTAAGTCGCTTACGTGGAATTGCTCCCCGTAGCGGGGATGCTTCTCGAACGAACCGCGCGCGCGGATTCCCGACCCGATCTCGAGCCCGGCGAGGTTGCCAACCATCGTGACCGTCCGCGTGTCGCCCGCCCCCGCGTACGATTTCACAACCGCGACCCCGTAACCGGTCGAGTCGTTGACGTAGAGGAGATGATCGAGGGTGCCCTCGATTATCTCCTCGCGATGGCCGTCTGAATCCACGGGGGCAAGAATTACGCGTGTGACCGAGCGCGTAAAGACGCGCGCCGCGCGGATGCGCACACGCTGCGCCCCTCGCGCGGCCAATCTTTCAGACTTCGATCGTCGCCCACTTGCCAGTCCGAAAGCGCCAGGTCTTCATCGACGAGCGCACGATATAGTCCGCGAGCAGCGACCACCAGATCCAGAGGATCGGTCCGTGATGCCACGCGATCAGGATCGTTAAGAACAGCCGCATCCCGTAAAACCCCGCGAGCGACCCAAAGAGCGGAAACTGCGAATCTCCGGCGCCGCGCAGCGCGCCGGTAATCGTCCAGTCGATAGCCATCAACGGCTGCGCGGCGCCGAGCGCGTACATGAATGCGACGGTGTAATCGATGACCTGCGGATCGTCGATGAACAGCTTCGCGATCGGCCGTGCGAAAATCACGAACACCGCGCCCATTGCGGACATCAGCACGATCGACAGCTGCGTCGAGATCCATCCGGCCTTGCGCGAAAATTCAGGATCGTGTGCGCCCAGTCCCTGCCCTACCAGCGTCGCCGACGCGTTCGAAAATCCAAAGCCCGGCAAAAATGACAGTGCCAGAATCCGCACGCCGATAAAGTACGCTGCGACCTCCTTGTCGCCGTAGCTCGCGACGAAGCCGACGTACGCGACGAAGCCAAACTGAATGACCAGCTGCTCGATCGCCGCCGGATTTCCGACCCGCAGGATGCGCCAGCCCAGGCCGCGGTCCGGCCATAACCGATGCCATCGGAAGTTTAGCACCATCCCGTCGAGCGACAGCGCCCAGAAGAACAGCAACCCTCCGATAGCGATAGCGATCAACGTCGCGACTGCGGAGCCGTCCACCCCGAGTGCCGGAAAGCCGAATTTACCGAAGATCAAGACGTAATTTAGGACGATTGCGAGCACGTCGATAATCCCGCCGATCCACAGCGGCGTGCGCGTGTCGCCCGCCCCGCGCAGCGCCGACGCGCACATCAGGAACACGCCCTGAAACGGTTCCGCCAGCATCACGACTTGCAGGTAGCGCGCGCCCATCGCGGCCATGTTGCCTTTGACCTGGAACAGCGTTATCAGCGGAGCGGCGAACACGATCACCGGAATTGCGATCACAGTCGAGACCAGCACGCCCCATACTACCGACTGCTTGAGAACCTCTTCGGCGTTGTCGCGATCGTTCGCGCCAATATAGCGCGCGACCAGTGCGACCGTGCCCGTGCCAACCGCCGCGATTCCCGCGCGCACCGCGCCGAGGATTTGCGTTGCAAGTCCGACCGCACCAACCGCCTCCGCGCCGAGCCGCCCCACCATCAGCATCGCGGCCAGCCCGAGGATTGAATCGAGTGCAAAGGAGATGATGACGGGCCACGCGAGCGCCCACACTTCCGCGCGCATCCGCGAAATCGGCGGCAGAATAATCGCGTCGCGCGGTCTTACGCCGACTTCGGGAACCGACTCGAGAAATTCCGACATGACTTTGGCGATTAAGGGCAGCCCGATCGAGTCCAGTCAAGCGCGCCGGACCCGCTCACGCGCGCGTAAAGACGGCGCGACCGCGATGCGCTATGATGTGCGGCGGGAGAAGCGGTGGGGATGGCGGCGAATAGAAGCCCTTTCGGACTCGCGCCCGCGGCGCGGCCGCTGGCGATCTTTGGGGCGGTCGTCGCCGCCGCGGCGGTCTTCTACTCCTTCCATCTGGGTAGAGATCCGCTCGGCGCCAGCGAGGCATACAGCGCTTACGCGGCCGCGCGTCCGAACCTTGGCGCGATCGTCCGCATCCCGATCCTGGACGACCCCGGCAAGCAGCTCCTCTACTACGTCGTCCTGCACTATTGGACGGCGATTTTCGGTGCGAGCGAGGCGATGCTGCGCGCGCCTTCGGTGATTTTCGGGCTCGGCGCAATCGCGATGCTCTTCGTGCTCGGTCGCGACCTCTTCGACGACGCTACCGGCGCCTCGGCGGCGGCGCTGTGGGCGTTCAATCCGATCGCAACCGTTTTCGCATTCCGGGCGCGGATGTACACGATGCTGATCGCGATCGCGCTGGCGCATCTGTGCGCCTTTCGCCGCGCGCGCGAAACCGGGACCAGCGGCTGGACGCTCATGTGCGCGGTGACTGGCGCTGCAATCATTTACACGCATCTCGGCGGCGCCGCGATCCTGGTGGCGGAAGCCGCGATTCTGCTGCGCGACGCTGCGCGCGGGCGGCGCGTGCTCGCACCGTGGCTCGCGCTCGGCGGCGCGGCGCTGCTTTTCGCGCCATACCTGCCGATCGCGTCCGCGCAGAGCCGGGTGCTGATCGCGGGGCACTGGCTCGATTGGATCGGGCCGGCTTATCACTATTCGCCCGCGACAAAGCTGATCGTCGCGGTCGGCGTTGCGGCGCTCGGTCTGTGGATGATCTTCGGCGGCAAACGCGATCCCCTCGCGCCCGAGCCAATTCGATTCTGCGTTCTCTGGATCGCAATCCCGATTATCAGCTTCGCGGCCGGGTCGATCGTGGTCCGGCCGATGTTTCAATTGCGCTATGTTTCGCCGTCGCTAGCGATGCTCTGCGTGCTGGTCGCGGCGCTGTTCGCGAAGGCGGGCGCATGGACTCGCAATATCGCGGTGGTCGCGATAACGGCGACGATGCTCGCGATGGCGCTCGCGGTTCGTCCGGCGATCCAGCCGTGGGGCGCGGCGGCGCGAATGATCGCCGACAGCGGAGATCGCGCCGACCCGATTTTCTTTGAGTCCGGCTTCGTCTCCTCGGGTCCGGCGCTGGAAATTCCCAATCGCGGCTTTCCGCACGGATACTATTCGCTGCCGTTCGATTACTACTTTCACGGACCGAATCCGCGGATGACGATTGCGCCGTCGGATCCCGCCGCCGCGCGCGCTGCGATCGAATCCGCCGCCGCGCGTACCGGCGGCGCATGGCTCATTTCGTGGGAGAACGCCAGCGAAGCCGCCCGCGAGCTACCCGGCTCGCCGCATTTCATCGTTACCCTCAGGCTCCGCGGCGAGCGAGTCGCGATCTACAGAATCACATCGGCACCGAAGAGCTAAGCCGGCGCGGGTGCGGGACGCGCAGGCGCCGGCAGGTCCTCGATCGGCCCGCCGACCCGAATCGGCAGGATCACCAGGGTTAGCCCGTAGAGCTGGAGCCACGCCTGGATCTCGCGCGAGGTATGGTTGTGTAAAAAGCGCTCGCTGAACGTATCGGTCTGAGCGGTGAAAACGAGCTTGCCAGCGAAATACACCACGTCGGCGAACTCGTGCGCGACCTCGAGGCATAGGCGGCGCAACTCGAGCACGACGTCCGGACCGATCGCCGATCTCAGCTCCGGATGCAGCCCCAGGTCGCCGGCAAACTGGCAGTACGCCTGCAAATCCTGCGCGATCCGGTTCTCCAGCGCCTTGACCTCTTCCGGACCTTTGAGCAGCGCTGAATCAACTTCGCCGACCGAGATAAACACGACGTTGCGGAATTGATCGCGAAACAGCCGCGTAATCGTCAACAGCGTCGCCAGGCCCAACCCGTTGAATCCGTTGACCAGCAACGCCGCCGTCGGAGCGTCGGGAGCGTACTGCGCGGGAGCCCTCTTTTCGATCGCATGGAGCTGCGGAAGGATCTCGGACTCGAGGCGCCCGATCGCCCGCTGCGCACGGTCGTAATGCCGCCGCACCACGTAGCACAGCGCGATCATCGCGCCGGTTATCAACACCGTCACCCATCCGCCCTCGTCAAACTTGAGCGTCAGCGTCAGCATCAGGATCGAAAAGGTGAACAGGCATCCGATCCCGTTGATCGCGAATCTTCTCAACCAACGCTTCTCGCTGGCCCGCGCCCGCAACCAGTGCACACTCATCCCGAGCTGCGAAAGCGTGAAGGTCACGAACACGTTGATCGCATACAGAATCACCAATGTTCCGACGTGCGCGCCCGTGCCGAACAGAATCAACACCGCCGCCACCCCCATCGCGATCACGCCGTCCTGCGTGACCAGACGCCCGCTCAGATTGGCGAACCGCCTTGGCAGCCACCGGTCGGTCGCCATCGTCGCCAGCACCCGGGGCCCGTCGACGAAGCCGGTCTGCGCGGCCACGAACAACAGCGCCCCTTCGGTCAATAGCGCGAACGTGATGATCGGAGTTCCAATCTTGATCCCGCCGAGCGTCCATCCCGACGCGATATGATCGAACATCACCGCGTTGAGCGTCATGCCGGTTTGCGGCTCGACGTTCTCGAGCAGATAACCAACCAGAATTCCGCCTGCCACGAACGCAAGCGAGAACGCCATGTACAGCATCGTGCGCTTGCCGGTCACAGTGCGCGGCTCGCGCAAAATCGGAAGTCCGTTGCTGACCGCCTCGATCCCGGTGTAGGTTCCCGCGCCCATGCTGTACGCGCGGAAAAATATCGCCGCCATCGCCATAAACCCCAGCGCGTCGAAACCGTGCCGGGTCTGCTCGATCGCGCCGTGCATTATCACCGGAAAGTCCCCCGCGCGGCTCAGCAGCGCAAATCCCACCAGCCACACGTGCATCACGACGAACGCAAGGAAAATCGGCACCAGCGACATCACCGATTCCTTCACCCCACGCAGGTTCATCGCAACCATCAGGATTACCACCACCACGCAGACCCATAACTTGAGCCACAGAATCGAGGGCGGCATAAAGCTGAAAATCGCGTCGGCACCGCTCGCGATCGACACCGAGATCGTCAGCACATAGTCGATCACCAGCGCGCATCCCGACACCACGCCCGCATAGGGCCCGAGCAACTTGGTCGCGACCAGGTATCCTCCGCCTCCGGTCGGAAACAGATCGATCGTCTGCGAATACGACGCCGAAATTACGAATACGGTCAGCGCCGTCATCAGCGCGAGAAAGATGGCCAGGTACTGATGAGGCCCGAGCGCGAGAAACGCTTCCTCCGGTCCGTAACATGACGAACTCAGCCCGTCGGAGCCGAGACCGACCCAGGCGAGAAACGCGATCAGCGAGAGCGAATGGAAGATTCCCGGATCGCGCACGTCGCGCGCGGGTCCGATTATTCTCTCCCCGAGCGTTCGATGCGCTTCCGGCTGCTGGTTGCTTTTTTTGCCGGGTGTCGGATCCATCGATCGTTTCCGCGCCGCGCGCGGACAGGCGTCAAACTACGGGAATCGGCCCACGTATTCAAAGCCGCAGGCGCGTGCGCGTCAAACCGAATAACCCGCGCGTTCGAGCCCCAGATGATAGCGCGCCGCGTCAATCAGATTTTGCATCAACGCAACCACCGTCATCGGCCCGGTCCCGCCCGGGTTGAGCGTGATCCATCCCGCGACTTCCTTGACCGCGTCGAAATCGACGTCGCCGGCGAATTTGCCCGGCCCGATACGCCGAAACCCGACGTCGATCACGCACGCACCCGGCTTCACCATCTCCGCGGTGATCAAAAACGGACGCCCGGCGTCGGCGCCGACGCATGAGACGAGAATATCGGCCTCGCGGCAGATCGATTCGAGATTGCGCGTATGGCGATGGCACCATGTCACGGTGGCGTTGCGCAACCTGCCGCCCAGGATCAGCGCCATCGGCTTGCCTGCTATATCGCTGCGGCCGATTACCACCGCCCGCGCGCCGTCAACCGGCACCGCGTAGTAATCAAGCATCGATAGCACCCCGCGCGGCGTGCAGGGCAGGAATGTTCCCCACTGCCCCCGATAAAAGCCGCTCACGCTCGCCGCACCGACCGCGTCGAGATCCTTGAGCGGCGCAATCGCGTCGAAGAGCCGGAAACGATCCACCCGCTCCGGCACCGGAAGCTGAATCAGAAGACCCGTCGTGCCGGAATCGCGATTTATCTCGCCGATAACCTCGAGCATTCCCTCCGTGGTCGCGTCGGCGTCGGCGATCCGGATTAGCCGGGTCCCGAAACCAAGCTCGGCGGCCAACTTGAGCTTGTTGCGCACATATTGATGAGAAGCGGGATCGCCGCCGACCAGGATCGTCGCGATCCGCGGTACGACGCCGTTGCGCTCCCTAAGCTCACGCGCATAGCGCATAAGCTCGGGCATCAGATGCGCTCGCAGGGCGCGCCCATCCATAATCACCGTGGTCATCGCGTTTCACTCGAATATAGCACGAAGTGAAACGGGGCAAGCCGCTGTGGATAATGATTTGCTCTGTGGGCAGATGCGCGCCGGTTGTCTCGTTGGCGATCTTGCGCTCTGTTAAGTTTAACCCCGATGAATGCGCCGATGCGCACCGCCCTGTTTCCCCTCCACCAAAAACTCGCCGCCCGGATGACGACCTTTGGTGGATTCGAGATGCCCGTCAGCTACGCCGGGATCATCGAGGAGCATCGCGCGGTCCGCGTGGCGGCGGGAGTTTTCGATCTGAGCCACATGGGCGAGTTTGAGTTGAGCGGCGCGCGCGCGCTCGAGATCCTCGAACGGACACTCACGAATTCCGCCGCGCGCCTGCGCGTCGGACAAGCGCAGTACACGATCCTCTGCGCGCAAGATGGCGGCACGATCGATGATCTGATCGTTTATCGCCTCGCTGAAGCGCGCTATATGCTCTGCGTCAACGCCGCGAATATCGCCGCCGATCGCGCCGCATTTCTCGAACTCGGCGCCGATCGCGCCAACTTCCGCGACCTGAGCGACGAAACTGCGCTGGTCGCAATTCAGGGACCGCGTGCCGCTGAACTTGCGGCGCCGCTTGCCGATTTTCCGCTCGAACAGGTTGCGCGCTTCGCCGTCGCGGAAGGCTCCGTCGCCGGCGTTCGATGCATCGCCGCGCGCACCGGCTACACCGGCGAGGACGGCTTCGAGTTCTTCACCGCACCCCCCGGCGCGCCGCACCTCTTTGAAGCTCTGCTCGACGCGGGCCGCGGCGAGCGCGTACTTCCGTGCGGGCTCGGCGCGCGCGACACGCTGCGTCTCGAAGCCGGGCTCCCGCTTTACGGCCACGAGCTCGACCGCGCAACCTCGCCACTGGAAGCCGGACTCGGCGTCTTCGTCAAACTCGAACGGGAATTTGTGGGCAGCGCCGCGCTGCGCGCGCAGCGTGAACGTGGACTCAAAAAACGCCTGATCGGACTTCAAACTGACGACGCCAGAAGCATCGCGCGCCAGGGCTACAAGCTGCTCCGCGACGGACGCGAGGCCGGAGTCGTCACCAGCGGCACATTCGCTCCGACTCTCGAACGGCCGATCGCGATGGGCTACCTCGCAGCCGGCGAGATCCGTCCCACCGCCGCTCCGACCGGCGCGCTCGAAGTCGAAATACGCAGCCGTCGCGCCGCGGCCACAATCGTGCCGCTTCCGTTTTATCGCCGCCCGGGCGCGCGCGGATGACCAATACTACCGGCCAGGAGAAACACACCAATCGTGATGAGATTCATGCCCCAAACCGACGCCGATATCGCCGCGATGCTCAAGACGATCGGCGCGGCCGACCTCGACGCGCTGGTCGCGCATGTTCCCGAAAGCTTGCGCGCGCGCGCCGCGATTAACCTTGCGCCCGGACGCGGCGAAGCCGAAGTCGCGGCGCAACTTGGCGCGCTCGCCGCGATGAACGGCGCCGCGGCTGGTTACTCGAGCTTCCTCGGCGCCGGCTATTATAGGCATTACGTTCCCGCGGCCGTCCGCGCGATAACCGCTCGCGCCGAATTCGCCACCAGCTATACTCCCTACCAGGCCGAAGCCAGCCAGGGCACCACGCAGGCGATCTTCGAGTTCCAGACCCTCATCACGCAGCTCACCGCGATGGAAGTCGCCAACGCGAGCATGTACGACGGCGCGTCGGCGGCGGCCGAGGCCGTCCTGATGGCGCGGCGCGTGATGCCGAAGCGCCGCGTAGTCGCGATCTCGCGCGCGCTGTGGCCCGACTATCGCGCGACCATCCGCACTTACCTGAGCGCACTCGGTGAGATCGAAATCGTCGAGGCGCCATTCGACGATCTTACCGGCGCAATCGACCTCTCCGCCCTCGCGGCAATTGCCGGCGACAAGATGCTGTGCGCGGTGCTCGGCTATCCGAATTCTTTCGGCGTGATCGAGCCGATCCGCGCCGCCGCCGAGATTGTGCATCGCGCCGACGCAATCATGATCACGGCGACCGCCGAGGGCTTGGCGCTCGGCCTCCTGAAGCCGCCCGGCGAGCTCGGCGCAGATATTGTCGTCGGCGAGGGACAAAGTTTCGGCCTTGCGCTCCAGTTCGGCGGTCCCGGACTTGGGTTCATGGCCGCACGCGCGGACCATGTCCGGCAGATGCCGGGGCGGCTGGTCGGACAGACCTGCGATCGCGACGGACGGCGCGCATTCTGTCTGACGCTATCGACCCGCGAGCAGCATATCCGGCGCGAGCGCGCGACCTCGAACATCTGTACCAATCATTCGCTGTGCGCGCTGGCGGCAGCGGTCTATCTGTCGCAGATGGGCAGGCGCGGACTTCGCGAGCTGGCCGAGCGCAACGTCGAACTCGCCCATCAGGCCGCCGAAGCGCTCGCGGCGCGCGGTATCAAACGCCGCTTCAACGGCCCCTTTTTCAACGAATTTACCGCCGCGATTCCTCGCCCGGCGGCCGCGCTTGAAGCAGCGGAACGCAGACGGATCCTGGCGGGCACGGCACTGGCGCCCGATTATCCGGAAATTTCCGACGGCTTGCTGATCGCGGTAACGGAAATGAATCACGACGCGGAAATCGACGCGCTGGCCCGTACCCTTGCCGAAGCGGCGGCAGGCTCCGTGGAGGCGCGGTGATGGCGACGGCGGGAAAAATTTCCGGGGTTTCTCCAATTCGCAAAGACCACGACAGCCGCGAGCTCGCCGCGCGCGATACCGCAACACTGCCGATCGGCACCCCGCTCATCTTCGAGCTGTCATCTGACGGCCGCGCCGGCGCCGACCTCGCTCCGCGCACCAAAGGCGCACGCTCGGGCGCCGAGATTCTCGGCCCCGAATTATGCCGCGACGATCTTCCCGGCTTTCCCGAGCTCAGCGAGCCGCAGGTGATGCGCCACTTTTTGTGCCTGTCGCAACTCAACTTCGCCCAGGCGCTGCAGTTCTATCCGCTCGGCTCCTGCACGATGAAATACAACCCGGTCATCAACGACGAGATCGCGGCGCTGCCCGGCTTCGCCAACCTGCATCCGCTGACGCCCCCGCATCTCGCGCAGGGAGCGCTCGAGTTGATGGCGCGCCTTGAGGCGGCGCTTGCCGAGATCACCGGCATGGATGCGATATCGCTGCATCCGGCAGCCGGTGCGCAAGGCGAACTGACGGGACTTCTATGCGCGCGCGCCTTTTTCAACAAGCGCCGCGAAACGCGCCACAAGGTGATCATTCCCGATACCGCCCACGGGACCAATCCGGCGAGCTGCCGGCTCGCCGGATATGAAGTCGTCGTTGCGCATTCGAACGACCGCGACTTTATCGAGGCGTCCGAAGTGCGCCGCCTGGTTGACAACGACACCGCCGCAATGATGGTGACCAACCCGAACACGCTTGGGATCTTCGAACCGCAGATCGCCGAGATCGCTGCTGCGCTGCATGACAAGGGCGCCTTGCTGTACATGGACGGAGCGAACCTCAACGCACTGATGGGCGTGGCGAAGCCGGGCCATATGGGCGCCGATATCGTGCAATTGAACCTGCACAAGACGTTCTCGACTCCGCACGGCGGCGGCGGACCGGGCGCGGGACCGATCGGCGTCACACGCGTGCTCGAACCGTTTTTGCCGGTGCCGCGGCTAAAGAACACTGCGGCGGGATGGACGCTCGACCACGCGCGGCCCGATTCAATTGGCAGGATGCGCTCGTTTCACGGGAACTTCGGGATGCTGCTGCGCGCATACGCATACATCCTCGCGCTCGGCGGCGACGGACTCGCAAATGCGAGCCGGCTTGCGATTCTGGGCGCCAACTACGTGCGCAAACGGCTCGAAGCGCACTTCCCGGCCGCGTCCGCGGAACCCTCGATGCACGAATGCGTGCTCGAACACGATCTCGAAAAGCGCTCGGGCGTCACAACCCTCGAAATCGCCAAGCGCCTGCTCGATTTCGGCGTACATCCGCCAACAATCTATTTTCCGCTGATCGTTCACGGGGCGCTGATGATCGAGCCAACCGAAACCGAGACCAAAGAAGTGCTCGACGCGTTCGTCGCCGTGATGGAGCGGATCTACACCGAGGCGCTGAGCGATCCCGAACTGGTGAAGACCGCGCCGCACTCGCTAACTCTATCGCGCGTCGATGAAGCGCAAGCCGCACGCCACCCAATCCTGCGCTGGCAGCCCAAGTGAAGCCGCCCGCGGACATGCGAGGGAAGTTTTGTTCAACCTTTGCGGCTCTAAATTGGAGAACAACTCCGTCGAGCGAAATCGCCCCTCGCGGACTCGCGCTGGATTAGATCGCCGTTGGCGACGCGAAAGACGACCGTTCTGTCATTTCGCGCGCCGCCGAGAAATTCCGAGTTTGTTACTCCCGGCGTTCCGTTCGACTTGGCAAAGTAGCATGCACGCCGCTCATCTAGCCGTGTTTGGCGCGGATGAGCAGCTCGAAGGTGACGTTGATGTTTTCCGTCACGGTGTCGTGAAACATCTTCGTCAGTTCGGCGTCGTCGGTCGGCATCGGCATCGCGCGCAAAATCGCCAGACTGCTTTCGTGCAGGCGCTCCACGAACCCCGACGGCTCGGCTGAGAGTTTAGCAACCTCCCCTGCCAGCGCCGCGAACGCGATATTGGTCGCGACCAGTTGCAACGCCTGCTGCGAGATCATCTCGGCCATTTCTTGGTCGAACTCGGAAACGTCGTCTTCGGCCTCGTCCGCCTGGCCTCCGGGCAGAATCAGTTGCGGACCTTTGTGCTCGCGAACCTTACGGGACATAGGTACTCCTCGGATGGCGCGTCGGTTTGGCATCACAATGCGCGGCGTCGCGCCATGCTCTCGCGTCGCGCGCGCTAGTGCAAGCCGCAAACGCGCGCACGGTGCGGCGAACAGCCCGGCGATCAAATGCCGCTCAGCGCATCAAGGCGCGGGCGCGTACATAATCTTCGGGAGTGTTGAGGTTGAAGAAGCTGCGCAATTCGGGATCGAGCGCGCGAAGTTCATTTTCGGATATTTCGAGTGCATCGACCGCACCGGCGATCGCACTCAGGCGGCGCTCCCCGCGCGCGAGCATCGCACGCAACGCCGCGGCGCATCGCCGCCGGTAAACCGCGTGCAGCGGTTGCAACTTTCCGCCCACGATCGGAATGACCGCGTCGCATCCGCCGAGCCGCCCGCATAGCGCCGCGATCACTCGCGCGTCGAGCATCGGAAGATCGCACGAACACGCGAACGCTGCATCGGCGCGAATCGCGTCAAGACCCCGCGCGAGCGCCGTCACCGGACCTTCATAGTCGATCTCGTCGAATACGACCCGCGCCTTCGATGACG
>JAJZAG010000040.1 GCA_021799555.1 Deltaproteobacteria bacterium
GTATCCCCTGTTCGCCGCCAACTGGCCGGTGCTAATCGGAAATTGCGCCGGGCTGCCCGGAGTAATCGTACCCGCCGGCCGCGACGAGAACGGCCTGCCGATCGGAGTGCAGGTGATGGGCCGCGCGTTCGGAGAAGAAGAAGCTCTGGCGGTCGCGAGATTGCTTGAGCAGGAGCTAGGCGGATTCCAGCGGCCGCCCCATTCATGAAATTCAAACGGCCGGCAGCGTCACGCTTCCGGCCGTCTGTATTTCCGGCTCTGAAAATCGCGAGATTCGATGCTCAGGCGGTTCGCTCCGCCTTTTCGGTGTTGTCAACCGAAGACATCCTCTCGGAGCGCGCGGAGCGTTCGCCGCGCCCAACCTTCGGCAACAAATTACTCTGCGTGAGCACGTCGATAAACTTGCGCACCGCAGGCGATAGTTCGCGTCCGCGCTTGTAGATGATGGCAAGCGGACGCGTGAAGGTACCTTCCGAAAACTCGAGCATCTTCAGCGTACCGCGTGAGACCTCGTTCTCGACGGTCATACGCGGCACAATCGCGCATCCGAGCCCAATCTCGACGGCTCGCTTGATAGTCTCGATGTTGTCGAACTCGAGTACGTAATTCGGCTTGACGCCGTACTCCCGCAAGATTCGGTCGGACGCCTTTCGGGTCGCGATGTCGCGTTCATACCCGACGAACTTCTGTCCAACGAGAGCGCCCACGCTAATCTTGTTATGCTTGGCTAGCGTGCTGTCTGGCGGAACAACCAGCACCAACTCATCGTGGCGAAAGGCAATTGAGACGATCTGGCTCCGCTTGGCAGGATAGGCGACCACGCCGAGATCGATTTTACCCTCGATCAGATCCTCGTAAATCTTATTCGAGCGCAAATATTCAAGGTGGACATTGACCGCCGGGTAGTTGCGTAGGAACTCGCTCAGATATGGGGGCAATTCGTGCAATCCGACGCTGTAGACCGTGCCGACCCGGATCGAACCGGCAATCACCGAACCGATCTCGCGCAGCCGATTCTCGAGCTCCATGAATCGGCGTACCATCTCCTTGCTTGCCGTGTACAAGATCTGTCCGGCAGGGGTTGGTTTGACTCCCGCTCTGCCTCGTTCTATCAATCGGCAATCATACTTTTCCTCCAGGCTGCGTACCTGCTGGCTGACGGCCGACTGGGTGACGAAATTTTGCGAGGCGGCATAAGAAAAGCTACCGCTTTCAATTATGTCGCAGAAAACCTTGAGCGTTTCGATATGCATAAGAATTACTAATGTTATTAGGATACGTGATGTTTGTAGACGAAGCAACTAGTAGCCATGATTAACTCAAAAGCTCTCAACAATTACCCTGCGGAAAGTCCAAGGACGGGTCAAGTAGGGTAGCGCCCAACTTCTAGGCTACTAGGTTGAAGCTAATCGACGCCCGCCTCGTGGTTAGACGTTGAAAGTCCCAATATTTTCATGAGAATTCCGCGGGTATCCCGCGTATGGAGCATAACATGGCGGAATCATTAAGGGATCTTGATTACTTCAGTCTTGACGACCTGCTCACATCGGAAGAGCGCGCCACCCGCGACACGGTCAAACGCTTCGTCCAGCGCGAGGTCTTGCCGCAGATAGAACGCCACTTTGCTGCCGAAACCTTCGCGGTCGAGCTCATTCCACAGATGGCTGAGCTTGGAATGTTTGGGGCAAATATCAAGGGCTACGGATGTGCCGGCATGAACAACGTGTCATACGGCCTAATCATGCAGGAGCTTGAAGCTGGGGACTCCGGTCTCCGTTCCTTCGCTTCCGTGCAAAGCTCGCTCGCCATGTACGCGATCTACGCCAACGGCTCTGAAGATCAAAAGAAGCGATACTTGCCCGAAATGGCCAAAGGCCGGCTCATCGGATGCTTCGGGCTGACCGAGCCCGACCATGGCTCCGATCCGGGCGGGATGGAAACCCGTGCGCGCAAGGACGGCGACGGATGGATCTTGAACGGCACTAAACGCTGGATTACCAACGGCTCGATCGCCGACGTCGCGATCGTGTGGGCCAAAGTTGACCAAGGGATAACCGGCTTCCTGGTTGAAAGGGGCACTCCCGGTTTCTCGACCCGCGACATTCACGGAAAATTCTCGATGCGCGCGTCGATCACGTCTGAGTTAATTCTCGAAGACGTGCGATTGCCAGCCTCGGCTCATCTTCCCAATGCGCGTGGACTCAAGGGTCCGCTCGGATGCCTGACGCAGGCGCGCTATGGCATAGCTTGGGGCGCGATCGGTGCGGCGCGTACCTGCTTCAACACCGCGCTCGACTATACGAAATCCCGCAAACAGTTCTCGCGCCCGCTGGCCGGCTTTCAGCTCGTGCAGAGCAAGCTTGTCAATATGCTGACCGAGATCACAAAGGGGCAAATGGTGTGCCTGCGCCTGGCGCATCTCAAAGATCAGGGCAAGATGCGCCCCGAGCATGTCTCTTTCGCCAAGCGCAATAACGTGAACGAGGCGCTCAAAATCGCGCGCGACGCGCGCGACATGCTCGGCGCCAACGGGATTGTTAACGAGTATCCCGTAATTCGGCACATGATGAATCTCGAAACGGTGAACACTTACGAAGGTACCTTCGACGTGCACACGCTGATCCTGGGACGCGATATCACCGGTGAGAACGCCTTCGAGTAGGCGCAAGATAATCCACAGATTACGCAGATTTCACGGATTAAGAGATTCAGGAGAATACGCGGCGAGCGCCGGAGACGGCGCTCGCCGCATTACTATTTTTAAATCTGTCTAATCTGTGAAATCGGTGGATTGTTCGCCTCTTTCCACAATGCGCTGCACGTGTGCTAAACAGCGATCGGAGACCAGCGACGATGATCAAAGCGATCGGATTCAGCCATGCCGCCGTCCGCGTCAGCGACGCGAACAGGTCGATAGCCTTCTACGAACAGGTGCTCGGGCTCAAGAAACTGCCGCGTCCCGATTTTGGCTTTCCGGGCGCATGGTACGGCATCGGCGACAATGCGATTCACCTGATCCAGAGCGAAAATCGCGGGCGTAAGCCCGACCCGCTCGGCGCGCATGTGGCGCTCGAGGTCGCGGACTTCGACGAGGCCAAGCGCACGCTCGCCGAACTGGGCATCGAATTTCTCGAAGCGCCGGGCAATATGGCGGGCCGCCAACTCTGGATTCTCGATCCCGACGGCAACACCATCGAGTTGCGCACTGACAAGTGATTTCACAGACTAGCCCGATTTCACAGATTGAGTGACAAGGGCGGGATTCGCGGACGGCGCCACGGCGCCGTCCGCTCTGGAAATCCGACTCTTGATCTGCAAAATTTGCGAGCTATTACCTCGTTAAACTCCCGCTAGCTTGCGCGCATACGCCGCCACGGTCTTGAAATCGTACTCACGATAAGCTTGCAGCTTTTCGGCCTCGAAGCCGCCCTCGGCGTGGACCGCTAACACCTCCTGGTAGCCACCGTAATCCGATGAGGTCAGGTCGCTTATCAGGTTGAGCAGCCGGAGCCGCTTTTCGGCGTCGAAACCCTTTGCGCCGCCCATATATTTTAGCACGTACTCGCGCGTCGCCTCGCTATCCAAATCCTCCATGGCGGGCGCGGTGACGAGCAGTCCTCCCGCGAGATCCTGCACGATTTGAACCGCTTGATGGTAGTTATGCGCGAAGTGATACTTGGCGACGTTGGTGAGCAGCGTGTTCGGCACCGCCACTCCCTCTTCGACAGTGCAGGTCCGCGCCGCGTGTTCGATCAATCCGCGCACCGTCGAGTGGTAGGCGGCTAGGTGGGTAAGCTTGTCACGCACATGTCCAGCACGCGAGATTCCATTTGCCTCCGCGATCGCAAACCCCGCCCCCGCCATCAGTTCAAGCAGCGGCAGCTTGTAGGAGACGGCGGTGAAGCGATGAAACCGCACAAACGTGAGCGCGAGCAGTCCCGCAAAATCGATCTCCCCGTTTAAGAATACGCGCTCGCGCGGCACGAACACGTCATCGAAGACCGTGAGCGTCTCCATCATCTTGTGCCGCGCGCTGATCGGATGCTCAAAGGCGTTCTTCTTCGAACCGCCGTGCGGACTCGCGATCATATTGAGACCTGGCGTGTTCATCGGCACCGCGAACGCGACGGCGTACGCCTTGTCCTCCGCGCGCATCGCGCGCGTCGGCAAGACAATCACCTCATTCGTATTGGTCGAAACCGAAGTATGAACTTTGGCGCCCCGGACGACGATTCCGTCAGGCCGTTCTTCGACGACTCGGACGTAATAGTCAGGATGCTCCTGTAGCGTGGGTGCAATCGAGCGATCGCCTTTGACGTCGGTCTGCGCAACTGCCACTGCAAGATCGTTATCGCGGCAGTGCCGATAAAACTTCTGGATTCGTTCGCTATATTCCGGATGCCCCGCAGCCGCCAATTTTGCGCCGACGATATGCAGTGCGAGCAGCGCGTCGGTTCCGATCTCCTTGATCAGCACAACCAAGGTTGCGCCTTCGCGCGTCGACGCGGCAATCAGGTTGCTGCGTTTGAGCAGATCGTCGCCGTTTTTCGGAAGATGGTAATAGCGGCTGTATTCGTCGCCACCTTCCTTGATCACCGCCAACTCGCGGTACTTCGCGTCCTCGGCCATCCGATAGTCGATCGCCGCGTGCTCAACCGCGATTCCGATAACGGGGTGCGCGGTCACGTCGGGCACCTTCTCACCGCGGAAAAACACGACCCGCCCATCGCGCAGCGAAGCTTTGTACTGTTCAGCCGTCCGTAGTCCCATTGTGGTTCAAACCTCGAAGAAAAATGGCGCGCGTAAGGGCCTCGACTGCGGCGCGCGCGATTCGCCAATATAGAAGCCTGCCGCGGCGCATGTCCAATCGCGCGTGCGGTCCAGAGCATACCGATTAGAAAAAAAGTGAGGAGCATCTGATGGCGGCGCCTAAAATGTTTGATCTCGAGGGCCGCGTCGCGGCGGTCACCGGCGGCAACGGGGGAATCGGCCGGGGTATCGCGATGGGCTTGGCCGAGGCCGGAGCGGCGGTTGCGATCCTGGCACGCAATGATGAAAAAAATCGCGCGACCGTCGCCGCGATCAGAGAGCTCGGCACACGCACCGCCGCGATCAAGCTCGACGTCACCGATCGTGCCGCGCTCGCGCCCGCGATGGAAGCGGTCGAGCGTGCACTTGGGCCGATCGATATCCTCGTGAACAATGCGGGAATTTCAATCAGCCGAAGCTCACTCAAGCTCGAAGCCGAGGCGTGGGATCGTGTGCTCGAGACCAACCTGCACTCGTGCTTCTTTCTGTCGCAGATCGCTGCGCGCTCGATGGCGTCGCGGGGCGCAGGCGGCAAGATAATCAATATCGCGAGCGAATACTCGCGCTTTGGCGCCGCGGGGCTGACTTCTTACGCAGCGGCCAAGGGCGGGCTGGTGCAGATGACCAAGAGCCTCGCCGTCGAGTTCGCTGCGCGCAATATCCAAGTCAACGCGATTGTACCCGGGTGGATTAAAACCGATATGACGATTCCCGCGCAATCGGGGACCTTTTACGACGAGATCATCACCCGCACACCGGCCGGGCGTTTCGGCGAACCCGAAGAGATGGCAGGCGCCGCGGTCTTTTTGGCGTCCCACGCCTCAGACTTCGTAACCGGTGCGATTGTATACGTGGACGGCGGTTTCGCAATCCGCTAACCCATTTCCATTCAGCGCCGATGTGAAGGGAGCGCCCCGGACTCGGGCGTTTCCGCACCGAGTCCGAGGCGCCTGGGAGAGGACTTCGTCAAGCGCGCGTGCGCGCGGCGCCGGGTCTCATCCGCCGCTGATTGTCCTGATAACCTGGATCAGAGCTGGCCCCACGATTACCGCGATCATCGCGGGCAGGATGAAGAGTACCAGCGGAAACAGAATCTTGACCGATGCTTTCTGCGCCTGCTCTTCAGCACGCAGACGGCGTCGGGTACGCAACGCGTCCGAGCTGGCGCGCAGCGCGGGTCCGATTTGCGCGCCAAGTTGCTCGCTTTGAATCAGCGTTGCCGCCAGCGGCTTGATATCCTCGACAGCAGTCCGCTCGGCGAGGCCGCGCACCGCGCTGCCCAGCGACGCGCCCGCAGAGATTTCGCCAGCTACCAGGCTGAGCTCAGTGCCGATATCCTGCCCGTGGCGCTCGCATTCGGTGCCGACGATTCGGATCGCTTCAAATAACCCAAGGCCAGCTTCGACGCAGACAACCAGAAGATCGAGCACGTCCGAAAGCTGGCGTCCAATATTGCTCTGCCGTATCCGCGCGCGCCGTCCGATGTAATAGCTCGGAACAAAAATCCCGACAGCGACACCACCCAGCGCGAGCATGAATGGCTGCGCGACCGAGTCGTGAAAGATCAGTCCAATGAGCAGACCGAGCGCGCCGCATCCAGCCGCCAACAGGAACCGCACCACCTGATAGAAGTGCGGCGCCGCTGATCTGATATACCCGGCCTGGATAAGGGTCTGCTGGAGCTTTTCACCCTGCGGGGTATCGAGATTGGGTGCAGGAACTTTTTTCGACGCCCATCTGAAGATCGCCCGCAGAAGGTTCGGATCGTTATCGACATCGTCTTCCAGCGTGCCCTGCGTCACGCGTACCTTGACCGCGAGTGCGGCAAAGCGGTCATCAAGGGCGCGATGGCTCGCGAAGATTCCAACATAGAGAGCGAGTGCGGCGGCGCCCACCAGACAGAAAAACGCGATGCTGACCAGAAGTGCGCTCATATTAGTAACTCACGCGCAGCAATCGCCGGATCGTAAGGATTGCTGCGAGGTCAAGTCCCATCGCGAGCTTCAGGATCTTCTGCCCCGTGGGATCATAAAAAAGATCATGCGTGTACCCGGGCTGGATGAGCGAGAAGGCGCCCAGCACCAGCACGGGCAGAATGCCGACCACCCATCCGCCCATCCGCGCTTGCGCGGTCAGAGCACGAATCTGAAGGCGCAGGCGCTGCCGGATCCTCACGATTTCGGAAAGCCGCCCGACGATCTGCGCTAGCGACGATCCGACTTCCGACTGCACCTTGACCGCAAGCGTCAAAAGCCGCAAGTCATCTTCCGGAACCCGCTTGAGCATATCGTCGAGCGCGCGCGGCAGCGGAAGTCCGATCCGGCTCTGCTCGAGCACGGTGCGAAACTCGGTTCCAAGAGGGTCGGCGAACTCGCCGACCACGACTTGAAGCGCACGCTGTAGCGAATGGCCAGCCTCGAGCGACGACTTGATAAGGTCGAGAGCGAACGGGAGCTGGCCGGCAAACGCCTTGAGCCTGCGCTTCTTGCGAAACTGGATATAGAGTAGCGGTATCGCGGCGAACAGAATGCCCGTACCAATTCCGAACAGTATGTCGTTGAAAACCGCATCGCCAAGGAAGATGCCGCCGCCGAACAGCAACGTGATGATCAGCAACACGTCGCCGACCCTCATGTACATGCCGGCTTGCCACAGCATCTCCTCCACACCACGGAGCAAGTTGAGCCGGTATACGACGGCGAGGAGCTTGCCTTCGTCAGGGCGGCGTTTGCGCATGATCCCAAGGTCCGCATCTTCAGCGGGCCGGGTCAGGCGGCGCGAAATCTCGCGGTTCTGATCGACTTCATTCTTGCGCCCAGTCATCAATACCAGCACAAGGACGAAGCAGATCGCGAAAACAGCCGATGCAATTAAGAAATCCATGGCTTCATCCCACCACCGCGTTGGCCCGGAACAGGCGCCCGTCGAGCCGAAGACCAGCGGCTTCAAGGCGCTGCGAGTAGGTCGAGCGAATTCCGGCCGCGACGAAATTGCCAAGCACCTGACCGCCCGGTCCCACCCCGGTGCGTTTGAACTCGAACAAGTCCTGCATCATCACCATCTCCCCTTCCATCCCGGCGATTTCAGAAATTTTCATGACCTTCCGGGTGCCGTCAGACAGGCGCGAGACGTGAACGATCATGTTTAGCGCCGACGCGATCTGCTGGCGCATCGCGCGCTGCGGGACGCTGATTCCCGACAGCAACATCATCATTTCGAGCCGGCCAAGCGCGTCGCGCGGAGTATTGGCGTGAATCGTGCCCAGCGAGCCATCGTGACCGGTGGACATCGCCTGCAGCATGTCGAAGACCTCGGCGCCGCGGACTTCACCGACGATGATTCGGTCGGGCCGCATGCGCAGCGTGTTCTTGACCAGATCGCGCTGGCTGACTTCACCCTTGCCCTCGACGTTTGCCGGACGGGTCTCGAGCCGCACGACGTGCGGCTGCTGGAGGGAAAGTTCGGCTGAGTCCTCGATTGTGACGATACGCTCGTCGCTAGGCACAAATGCTGACAAGCAGTTCAGCATCGTGGTTTTGCCCGAGCCGGTGCCGCCGCAGACGATAATATTAAGCCGCGCCTTCACAATCGTGTCGAGAAACTCGACAATCTCGGGCGCGATCGATCCCTTGTCGACCAGATCCTGTATTTCGAAGCGGCGTTTTCCGAAACGCCGGATCGAGAGCGACGGCCCGTCGAGCGCCAGCGGCGGAATGATGGCGTTGATACGCGAACCGTCGGGCAGGCGTGCATCGACCATCGGCGAGGATTCGTCGACGCGGCGCCCCACCTGCGAGACGATTCGGTCGATGATCAGCATGAGATGCGCGTCGTCCTGAAACTTGACGTCGGTCTGATGCAGCTTGCCGCGCTTTTCCACGTACACCTGGCCGTGGCCGTTGACGAGAATATCGGTGATCTCTTCGTCCCACAGTAACGGCTCGAGCGGCCCCAGGCCGAGGAGTTCGTTCTTGATTTCCTCGACCAGCCGCGATTTGTCGATGTCGGTCAAAAGGCGACCGTCCTCGTTCAGGATATCGGTGATCGCTGTGGTGACTTTGCTCGAGGCGAGCCCGGGCTCAAGGCTCTCAAGCCTGGAGACATCGAGGGTCTCAAAGAGGCGGTTGTGAACCGCGAGCTTCAACTGCGAGAAACCCTCGGATTTGACGTCCTTGGTTTTTTTGGCGCCGCCACCGATCAGCGAGCGCTGGAACGGCGCCGGCGTCTGGCTGGATTGCTGAGAGATCCTATCGACGAGTTTCATGGCTGTAGCCTCACGCGCGCGCGCCTATCGCGCTGAGCAGTCTCGAGACGATCGATCCGTCCGAACTTTCATCGTTGGCGAGTTCCGCGTCGGAACTCGTGATGCGCCGAGCGATCTCCTCGACGCTCTTCGCAAGCGGAGAATTTGGCGCGACCTGCCATAAATCCTGCGCGTTTAGCTGGATGCGCTCGAGGACTTTTTCCTCGCGCGGCACCTTGGCGAATATCGGTTGCGCCAAGGTGTGGCTCAGTTGCTCCTCGGTGATCGGATGGTTGGCGACATGACGGCTCAGCACGAAGGCCGGCTCGACATTACGCAGCCCCAGGCGCTGAACAAGATCGACAAACCTCCACGCGCATCGCGCCGCGCTGATCGACTGGTCGAGAACGTAGAACAGATTCTTCGACCGCTCCCACGCCGCGACCGAATTTGCATCGATATGCGTTCCGCAATCGACGATCACGTAGTCAAACAACTGGCGCATCAGGTCCAGCATCGCTCCCACGGTGGCGTCGCTGACGAGTTCGCTGTCTTCGATCCGCTTGGGAGCCGCCATCAGGTAAACACCTGACGCGTGCTTGGAAAGCGTCCCTTCGAGCTGAATCGAGTCGAGCTTCTTGTCGGCTTCGGTAAGCGCCATGATCGTGCGATCCGGCTCGAGGTTCAGGAACACCGAGAGCCCACCGGTCTGCAGGTCCAGATCGACGACGGCGACCTTCTGGTCCAGCACATAGCGCATCGCCAACGCGAGATTTCCCGCCAGACTGGTCACCCCGGTGCCTCCCACCAGGCTCACCAGCGAAATTATCTGGCCGCCTTCGTGATGATCCTCGCGGCGGCGCGCCTCGCTGATTTTCAGCAGCGCCCGAGTTGCGTCGCCTACATCCAACGGCAGGAATAGCAATTCGTCGGCTCCCGCCCGCAATACCCGCTTCATCAATTCGGGCGAGCGCTCCTCGAGCAACGCGAAAACCACTGGCCGCGGCGTTTGCCGGGCTTCGCGTTGCAGACAACCGAGCGCAAGTTCCTGGTTGCCGTTGAATACCACCATCGCCACATCGGACGGCGCCAGTTCGGAGGTCTCCATGTCGGGATCGAACTCCGCTATATCCAGCGGCGGATCGCCAAGCGCAACCAGAGAGGTCCGCACCTCGGTGCGCTGATCTCGATCAGCGCACACGAGGTTGACCTTCAAGGCTCCGCGCCGGCTCCCATTCTTCTGATTCAGTACTGACACTGCTTCCTCTCCCTGTTGGCAGTTTCAGTGCCTGGTTGACCGGTTAGAACCGGGGACGCGACGCGTCATACTCAGGCAACGCTTTTGTCTTGACCGACTCCGGAGTCAGCGGACCCACATCGTACGGATTGTAGGTTTGCGCGCCGTCAGGCAGCGGCTGGACGATTTGTGGCGTCACGCTCATCACCAGGTCGGTCTCCTGGGTAGTATGCGAAGTGGTGCGAAATAGTCCGCCCAGATACGGCACGTCACCCAGGTACGGTACCTTGTTCACGACCGAAATCGGATTATGCAGAATCAGGCCGGCGATGATCAGTGTCTGATTGTCCTGCAGGCGCACCATCGTTTCCGCCCGCCGGGTCACGAACGACGGGATTGTGAAGCCGAACATGCTCACACCCTGCGCATAATCGGGTTGCGAGACTTCGGGTTTCACGAGCAGCTCGATGTTCTTCTTGCCGATCACCGTCGGCACGAATTGCACTGAGGTTCCATATTGTTTGAACACGATTGAGGTATTGAGCGCCTGCGCAATCACGATCGGGATTTCACCGCCGGACAGGAACTTCGCCTCCTCGCCCGAGTTCGCGAGCAGATGCGGCTGCGCAAGAATCTTCCCGAGGTTGTGCGTTTCGAGGTACTGGAAGAAACTTTGCGTTTGCACCGCCGAGTTTCCCGCCGCCAATCCGTAGGTCATGTTCTGCGATAGCAGCAACGGAATTATCGAGCCGGCCGGCCCCAGCGTTGCCTCTTGGCCCTGAATCATGGTTCCGTTAGGCAGGATTGTTGAAATCGGCACTTGGGGGCTGAATGGAGTCGCGACCGCACCGGGCATTCCGAACATCGACACCCCGTAGTTTTGCAATGCCAACGACAGGTTGGTGCCCTGATTTTCAATCGTGCTGCGATCGAGTTCGGCGACAACACAATTGAGCAGCACCTGCTGTTTCCCGCTCGCATCGATTCGGACCTGGCGTTCGTCGTAACTGCCCTGCGTGTTCCACACCGCCAGCGTCGTGAAACCCGGCTTGTGCCCGATCAAGTTGATTTGATACGGACTAACCACCTGGATGTCGGCAATGTTCGTATCGGCAATCGAAACACGGCGAATCCGCGCGGGAAAGTCGATGATCTGCGATGTACCGGTCATAATGTCGATCGTGTCGGGAGGCAGTGGATGCGTCCCTCCCGAAACCGCGGTCGTCACATAATTTCCGCCCGACAGTGCAACCGCCGGGTCGGTGCGGAACTTCCCGCTTCCATTCGCCGCGGTTGACTGGCTCGGCATCACCGGATTAATCGGCTCGGCCATCGCGCCCAGCGGCGCGGGAACCGATGCGGGCGCCGCTGCGACCGGAGCTGCCGGCGCCACGGGGGCACTCGAACCGGAGATCACGATTGAACTCTCGGCTGGCTTCGTTTCCGGAGCAGCGCTGATGTCCGTGACCGGCCCCACCGTCGAACCACTCGAGGCCGACACCGGCGATGCTGCCGCCGCCGGCGCCGCGGTCGCGCCCGATGCGGACGCACTCGAGCCCGAGTCGACTGATGGCGAGCCTGCCGCCGTACTTGCGCTGGTCGACGCCGCTGCTGAGGCTGCAGTGGCCGAAGGCGCGCCCATCGCGGACGCGGAAGTCCCCGCAGGCGAATCAGCCGCAGTTACCGGAGGAATCGGTGCGGCGTCACCTGTGCTGCTGACCGGTCCAGTTCCTGCGTCGGCCTTCGCTATTACGGGTGCGGCGGTGCCGGTTGTGGCGCCACTGCCGGAAATCGCGCCCGGCGCGGAGCTCGTTTTATTGATGTCGCCCATCTTGCCAATCGCGTTCACGGTCACGTCATAGACGACGTCGCCGCTGGCGGTCTTAACGGTCACCGCCCATTCGCCCGACTCCGCACCCAGCAACACCAGTTTGCCGGGATCTTCGTTATGGACTACGAGCGCATGCGGATTGGTTATAACGCGCACGCCGGGAGTAGCGCCCGGGGCGAGGTTATCGATCACATAAGTCTCGCCCGCGTTGAGCGACACAGAGATGTTTGAGCTCGCGTCGGCAGCCGCCAGCACAAGACCGGGCCGAACGGCGAGCAGGCTTAGCGCTGCGACGAGCCACGGAAGGAATCCACATCGGCGTATTAGTGTCATTGAAATCTCCTCAACCTTCTTCCACCTGCGTCATGGGACATCGATGGTCTTCGGCGACGGCGCGTAGGACGGCATCGCGCCAGTCAGTGATGCGGCTGTAGTGGGGGTCAACGCGGCGGCCGAAGTGCTCGGTGCCGTGTTGACTGCGGCAGTCTTGGTGACGCCGGCGTCATCGCCGTCGTGTTTGTCGCTCGCTACCACAAAAGTGCCTGAGTGCGACCCGGGCGCCGCCGAGGCGGATTTCTCCGCCGGCGCCGGACGGTCATTGGCACCCGTCACCGACTTTTGGTTCTTGCGCGACGGCGCACTCGCGGCCTCATTGATGAAGGACATCGACTCGGAGCTCTTCCCGTTGCGATAGATCTCGACTTGGAACGGCCGTGGCCGCGGCGCCGGCGCTGAGACGCGATGCGGTCCCGGTTGCGGCGACATCACGGGAACGTCTGGCTCGAGACTGTACGCGCGTAGCAGTTTCGCAACGTCGGCCCCGCTCGTGAGCACAATCTTGTTGTCGTTGTAATTACGCATCGCCAGCCGCAAGGTCCCTTCGCGGTTCGCAAGCGCCAGCCGCTCCGCTTCCTGCGGCGTGACCAGCAGAGTCACAACCTTGACCACTTCCGGCGTGTCCTTCTTCATTTCGATTTCCTGGGCGACCGCCAGAACCTCGACATTCTGAAGAACGATCTTCGCCAGCGGCTTGGTGTTGGAGTCGCCACCGGTCAGCGCCACCAGCACATCCACTCGAGTGTGCGGCAGCACGAAGCCTGCTATATCGCTGACCTCATCGACCGGCACTGACACCGCGCGCATCCCGAACGGGATCAACAGCGGCATCACGCCGGCGGTCTTTTGCCCGAGGAACAACTTGTCGGCGACAATTGGCTCATTGGACACGAACTGACTCTTGACGTAGCTGCCGATTACCTGGTGCGAATCGGTGTACGCACCCTGCGGCATCGCATCGCTCGACCATTTGGCAAGCTTGAGCTCGCCAGGTTCGATTTTGGTGCCGAGCGGAAGATCGTATGCCGCCACCACTATCTGAGTATTTTTGGCGAGCGCATTCTGAACTTCGGCCTCGCGCCGTTTGAGCGCCGAGTACACCACCACCGAAGCCAGCATCGCCGCCAGTCCCGCGAGCACGACGAATACTATCGGTCGTCGCATTTCACCCCTCCCCGCCGGCGGCGGAAGTGCGCGCCGGTCGCCTGTCTGAATTCTCAGTCAATTCGCAATAAATAGTCATTGAGAACTTTTCGCGCTTCGACACGCTTTGCACAACCAGCAATTCCGATGCCATCAGCGGTCTTCTCAGTCCGTGCCTCATTACTCACTCGACTCCGGGCCCACACCGGCTTTCACAAACACAATCGCACATCGCGAAGTGCGCAGACTCACTCCGCCAGAAGCAGAACAGCGATGTCAGAGCCAACCGCAGACTATAGAAGCGGCCCGACCTTCGATACCAAGGTGGCCACGATAGTGCCTGCGCTCGTGTATAGCGAAACTAGAATTGCCGCAATAGTGGCCAGTATCAATGCATACTCACTCATCGTCTGCCCGCGCGGCCATCGGCGTGTACTCAAAGGGTTTTTGCTCATCTTGTCCCCTCCCAGGGATTCCGGCGTTAGGTCGGAATTGTTGAACGGACCTGCATCGGTCCTGTTCAACAATTTCGGCGTCGGCCGATCCTGCCCTGAACCCTTTGTTACAGTTGTCCGTCAATCGTGGTGAGCAGAGTTGTGATATCGGTGCCCATTGTTTGGTAACCGAGGAACACGACCACCGCAACTGCCGACAGAATCAAGGCATACTCGGTCATGGTCTGGCCCCTTGAGGCCTCCCGCAGTCCAACAAAGATCTGAAGGATCAGCTTCATTTGATTAATCTCCGAAGAGCTTCATTTGCGGGCGGCCGGATTGGCCGGCCGCCCGCCGATCTGGGACTAAAGCTGGTTGTCGATCTGGGTCAGCAGCGTGTCGATGTCGCCGCCCATCGTCTTGTAACCGACGAACACAACCACTGCGACCGCTGAGAGAATCAACGCGTATTCAGTCATGGTCTGACCGCGTGAAGCCTCGCGAGCCTTGACGTACATCTTCGTGAAAAAGTTGCTCATTACCATGTCCTCCTGGGCTTTTTTCCGGGCCGAAATTGGCCATTGTCCCCTATCATTGATCTCGCGCCGGATCCGGTGGCGATTACCAAGTCATTTTTGACCTGATAATCGCTCCGGTTCTCGGCACCAAACGCTTCCCTCCCCGCATACAGATTGCGCCAGTCCTAAAGGACGCAATCTCCTCCCCCGCTACAGAAACCGAAGGCCGACGTTTCACGGTCAGGTTGTCTTCGGCTAAATTCGCTACTGATATCCCGTAATGGGCACAAGCCTTCTTTCGCGCGTTAATCGCGTCATCGGATGGAGCACTTGTCGTGCCATCGCGATCAAGGTGCAATGTGTAGAGTTTTCGTACGCGAAGTATCGCCGGGGCAGGCGTCCTTGCAACTTTGGTTGCTGAATCGCAACAAATTGGTGGAAGAATCCCGCGAAGAGTGAAAACAGCCAGCCAGGACCGAAATTTTCAGCGCTAACAGTTATGCTGAGTAGCGTGGCTGCTACAGATTGTTTGGCAGTAGCAGCTATTGGCCGTTAGTCGATTAATTCCGTACGAAGTTGGCGCATTTTTTCCAGCCAGGCTCGGGTGAGTCTGTCAGCACAACAGGGTTTAACGCGACCGGGCTTAACGATAAAAAAGCCGCGCTGGATTTCCAGCGCGGCTCGTTTTGTCGGAGCAAACAGGCAGCTTTGCGTCAGGCAGCGACCTTGGTCGTTCCCTGCATCGCCGGCAGTTCCGGATTACAGACGTATCGAATGTGGGGCAGGGTCATGTCGGCGGTTGCGAAACTGGCCATGATCGGGTTCATAAGCCGCAGATTCGAATCGTTCGCGCTGAAGGCGGCGGGATCGAGCGTTACGATCCGCGGCTTGCCGCGCTCCGCCTTCGAGAAGGTATATTCCGGGTCGACCTGAACCAGCACCAACTTGCCGTCTTCGCTGTTGCGGGCCAGATGCATCGACGCAATGTACTGGATATCGCCGCCGGAAATAGCATCGCGATCCATCAACTCGGCTTCGAGCACGGTTTTCCCGCTCACCGCCACCTTGCCGACTACACGGTCGTGACGCAGCGTGAGGCTGGCCGCGCCCGCTGCGACGGGATAACCCCATCGTGCGGCTAATTCCTTGCGCGCCGCGTCGTTGTCGCAATAGCTGCGCAGCACGAAGCCGCGCGGGCGCACTCCAGTGCGGCCCGCGACCCGAACCTCGCCAATCGTGAACGGCCCCCACGGGCTCGCGGGCGCGTGCACCACATTGATGATCGCGTACGCGGGGATGGCTGGATGCATCGTGCGCGGGATGAGTGCGTCAGCCGGATCGTCATCAATCTCGTTGTGGAGTTCGAGAATCTGCACGCCCTTGAGAACCAGCTGATCGGTCTTGTACCCGTTGATCGTTGGAGCGTGCGCGGCGAACGACGCCAAGTCCAAAGTTCCCAAACGAGGTGGCATCAGCGCCCTCCTGCGGCGGCCGCCGAGGCGTCGCCCTTGGTCTGAAATTGCGGCATCACTTCCTTGGCAAACAAACGCAGACTGGCGAGAACCTTGTCCTGCGGGACGGTTTCAAGCGCATTGAGCAGGAAGTTGACGCGGTCGACTCCGACCGATTCCCATTTCTTGAGCTCACGCGTTATCCGCGCCGGGTTTCCGATAGCGATTCCCTCCGGCGCGCCTGATTCATCTCCCGGTCCGCTAGCTTCCCGCCGCAGCGACGGCAGAAGCCCCAGAGAGGGGTATGACTTCGTCGGATAAGCCTCGCGGGCGGC
Source organism: Deltaproteobacteria bacterium (assembly GCA_021799555.1). Taxonomy (GTDB): domain Bacteria; phylum Desulfobacterota; class Binatia; order Binatales; family Binataceae; genus JBARDN01. The sequence goes on from JAJZAG010000040.1 coordinate 16,338, forward strand.
GAGCAACTGTGCGGCCAGGTAATTGAACGACCCCGTAAGTCGCTTGCCAACCTTCACCCCCTCGGCATCGTCTTCGTGGCAATAGAGGAAATTGACGGTCGAGACCGCTTCATTGACAAATGCGCCAACCGGCTCACAGTTCTTAATAATCTTGCGATAGCGCTTAACCTTCTCGTCCTGTTCCGCGAACCCGCCAAAGGTCAAACCCAAGCTGCCCATTCCGCGCTCGGCGGCGTCGATTTCGGTGCCGGGGCTCGTGACTGCAACCCACATCGGCGGATGCGGCTTTTGAAATGGCTTCGGGATGATCGTGCGCTGCGGCATCGACCACGACCGGCCCTGATAAGAATAGCGCTCTTGGGTCCACATCTTGGGCAGGCAGTGGACGAATTCGTCCCACGTCTTCTTGGTCTCGTCCGGATTCGCGCGGAACCCGCCGAGCTCGGTCCATGTGGCCGACCGTCCGGTGCCCACCTCGAGGCGTCCGCCCGACAGAATATCGAGCACGGCGGTGCGCTCTGCAATTTTGATCGGATGATTGAATTCAGGCACGCAAACGACGATTCCGTGGCCGACCCTGATTCGCTTGGTGATCATCGCACACGCCGTCAGGAACAACTCCGGCGCAGGACAATGCGAATACTCTTCGAGAAAGTGGTGCTCGACAGCCCACACGTTTTCGAAGCCGAGC
>JAJZAG010000041.1 GCA_021799555.1 Deltaproteobacteria bacterium
CATGCTGCTGATCGCGATGCTGCTTGGTGAACGACCAACGGGTGCGCGTCTGCGTGTGAAGGCGATGTTGTATTTCGCGGTCTCGGTGGCGCTGAACTTCGCGCCCGGACGCCGTCTCGGCAAATTGGCATTATTTTACTCGGCACACTTTCTCTCTTCGATCGCCGCGTTCTTAGCCGTTGCGACAGGGCTGTGGCGGATAGCGCCCGAGTCGGGATCCGCAGCCGCTGGCCGCTCGAGTACGCCCATTATCCGGACCGTGGTGCGGTGAGACCGCGCAACGCAATCGACTGGCGGCCCGATCCAAACTTCACCGGGATCGCTCTCGGCCGCCGTCTGCTGATCCTGCATCGCGAGATTCTCTCGCACGCGCCCGTAATCGCCGCGCGGCTGCGCGAGCTTGAAAAATCCGCGTCCGGTGCCGGTAATCGCGCCAGCGGTTTCCGAATCAAACTCGATGGCGGACCTGAACTATTTGCGCGGCGCGCCAGACGCGGTGGCCTGATGCGCTATCTCGTGAGCGACACTTTCTTCGGAACGAAGCCGCGCCCGCTTACGGAATTGGCGGTTGCCCTCGAGGCTCGGCGGCGCGCAATCGGCGTGGCCGAACCGATGGGAGCGTGTGTCGAGACGGTCGGACCCGGATTGTACCGCGGATTCGTTCTGACCCGCGCGCTCGCGGGGATGACGCTATGGGAATTTGTCCGCGCTGACGACGACCCTTTCGTACGCGGCCACGTACTGATGCTCGCACGCGCCGCGGTGGCGACCATGCACAACCGGGGAATGTTTCACGCCGACCTCAATCTGCACAACCTATTCGTCACTCAATCGGGCGAAAGCTTCTCGGTCGTGATCCTCGATCTCGACAAGGCTCGCCTGCACGACGGACCGCTGCCGGAGGCGCTGCGACGCAAGAACGCGCACCGTCTGCTGCGTTCAGCGCGCAAGCTCGATCCGTCAGGACGCTACTTCGACGCCGCGGCGCTTAAAACCTTGGATGTCAGCTGAGCGCACCGAGCTCAGGTGCGGCGTTTGGCGGCGATAACTTCGATCTCGATTCTTGCGCCGCGTGGAAGCGCCACGGCCTGGATAGTCGAGCGGGCGGGAAACGGCGGCTCGAAGTGCTCCCCGTAGATGCGGTTGACGAGATCGAAGTCGCGCAGGTCGGCAAGAAAAATCGTCGTCTTGACGACGTCGGCGAAGCTCAGGCCCTCCGCCGCAAGAACTTCGCGGATATTGCCCAGTACGCGCCGCGTTTCCGACTCGACGCCTCCGGCAACGATCGCTCCGGAGTGAGGGTCAAGGCCGATTTGGCCCGAGCAAAACACGAATTCGCAGGCAGCGACAGCCTGAGAATACGGCCCTATTGCGGCCGGCGCGCTTTCAGTCACGAGTGCTCGCTTCATCGCAGTGTCCTCTCGCGCGCGATCATTCGTCGCGCGACGCGCTTTGATAGCCGATGCGCGAGACCCGCATGACGCCGTCAATCGCGCCGATCGCGTTCATCAACATATTCAGTTGCCGCGCGCTGGAAATGCTGACCTCGAATATCGAAAGTGCGCGGCCATCCGAACCGCGTGTCTTCACTTCCGCGGTCGAGATGTTCACGCCAGCCGACGCGATCGTTTTCGTCATCGCCGCCAGCAGCCCCGGTTGATCAATGCACAGCACTTCGAGCCGGATTGGACGCGGAGCCTCTTCGCCGTCCTTCCATACCACCGGCACGCGGCGCTGCGGATCCGTGTTGAGCGCGTGCTGGCAGGAGGCGACGTGAACGGTTACGCCGCGGCCGCGCGTGATGAACCCGGTGATGGCCTCGCCCGGCAGCGGACTGCAGCATCGCGCGAAGCGCACCAGAACGTCGCCGATTCCCGATACCACGACCGCTCCGCTGGCGGCCTTGCGCGCGGCCTTTTCCGCGCGCTCGCGAGCGGGAACGGCAGGCGCGGGCGGCGCGGCTTTACCCTCGCGATAGAGCTTTAACTCGTCAGGATTAAGCGTCTTGGCGAGGACTTGGCCCGGGGTCACGATCCCGTAGCCGATCGCGGCAAGGAGGCTGTCGATGTCGCGCTGGGAAAACTCTTTGAGGACCGGCTCCAAGCGCTTCGCGCTGCGCAATTGCGCGACGCTCAAGTGCAACGGTTCGAGTTCGCGTTCGAGAAGCTGCAAACCCATCTCGCGCGAGCGCTCGGCCTGCTGGGTGCGGAGCCATTGGCGGATGCGCGATTTGGCGCGCGCGGTTACGCAGAAGTTGGCCCAATCTTTTCCCGGCGTCTGCCGCTCCGATGTAATCACCTCAACCGTATCGCCGGAGCGCATCCGATAGCGCAGCGGAACCATCCGCCCGTTGACCCGCGCACCCGACAGATGCGCTCCCACCTGCGAATGGATGCGGTAGGCAAAATCGATAATGGTCGCCCCTTGCGGAAAATCCAGCACGTCGCCCTTGGGCGTGAAAACGAATACCTCTTCGGGGAACAGATCGTCCTTGACGGTGGAGAGGAATTCCTGTGGGTCTTTTAGGTTCTGCTGCCACTCAATAAGGCGTCTTAGCCACGCGAAGCGTTCAGTGTCCTTGATCTCTTTGGCACGGGCACCTTCCTTGTAACTCCAGTGAGCGGCAATTCCTTCTTCGGCGACCTCGTGCATCTCGCGGGTACGAATCTGCACTTCCATCCGCTGACCGCGCGGGCCGATCAGCGTCGAATGCAGCGATTGATACATGTTCGCTTTTGGCAGCGCGATATAGTCCTTGAATCGGCCCGGCACCGGCTTCCAATTGGCGTGCACGACGCCGAGCGCTTCATAACATTCGCGCACCGTTGCAACGATAATCCGAAACGCGACCAGGTCGTAAATTTGATCGAACGAAAGTGCGAGCTCCTGCATCTTGGAATGAATCGAGAAAAAGTGCTTGGGGCGTCCCGTGACTTCGGCCTTGACACCCGATTCCTCGAGCCGACGCGAAAGGATCGCGATTACGTCGCGGATATATTCCTCGCGCTCCTTGCGGGTCTTGGCGACAAAGGCCTTGAGCGTCGAATATGATGACGGATTAAGGTAACGGAACGCGTGGTCTTCGAGCTCCGACTTGAGCCAGTAGATGCCGAGGCGATGTGCGATTGGCGCGTATATCTCGATCGTCTCGCGCGAAATTTCCTGCTGGCGGTCGGGCGGCAACGACTCGAGGGTGCGCATGTTATGGAGTCGATCGGCAAGTTTGATCAGCACCACCCGGATGTCACGCGACATCGCGATGATCATTTTGCGGAAGTTTTCCGCCTGCTTTTCGGCGTGGCTCTGAAACGTGATCTTGGATACCTTCGTCAGTCCGTCGACCAGTTGCGCGACTTCATCGCCGAAGCGCGCGCGAACTTCTTCAAGCGGCGTCGCGGTGTCCTCGACGACGTCGTGCAGCAGCGCGGCGACGATCGACGCGACGTCGAGCTTTAGCTCCGCCGCGATCATCGCGACGTTGAGCGGATGGGTTACGTAAGGTTCCCCGGAGACACGCTTCTGCTCGCCATGGACGCGCGCCGAGAAGTCATAGACCCTGCGGATCAGCTCAAGGTCGGCGTTGGGATTGTAGGCCCGTACCCGCGCGAGCAACGGCGCAAGTTCATCGGCCGGGACTGCGGCTTGCGCTAGCTCTTCCACGGCGCGAACCCCTCGCGCATGCGGGCGGCGCGCAACCGTTCCGCGTTGACGATCGCTTCGAGTTCGCCGACGGAACGGCTGATTTCGTTGTTGACGATCAGATAATCATAGGAGCGCCATTCGCGGGCTTCGTCGCGCGCGCGTTTGAGGCGGCGCTGGATCGCGTCTTCGCTCTCGGTACCGCGCCCGCGCAGACGCCCCTCCAGCTCCTCGAAGCTGGGCGGAAGGACGAAGATTGCAACCGCGTCGTTGGGATATTTTTCACGAATCTGGCGCGCGCCCTGAATGTCAATATCGAGCAGGATGTCACGGCCTTCGCTGACTGCCGTCTCGAGCGGAGCGCGCGGAGTTCCGTAAGACGCGTCGAAGACTTTCGCCCATTCGGCGAGTCCGCCCGTTTCACGCATCGCGTTAAATTCAGCTTCGCTCACGAATCGGTAATCTACCGCATCAATTTCAGCTCCGCGGGGGCGCCGCGTGGTCAGCGATACTGAGAATTCGAGACCCGCAATTCCCTTGAGAGCGCCACGATAGAGCGTAGTCTTGCCCGCACCCGAAGGAGCGGAGAGTATAAATATTATACCGCGTCTTTGCGGCAGAGGATGTATAGGTTTCGACACGTAATAGGCGTCCGGAAAATTGCAAATGATGTTTTATACTACGCTTACTCGACGTTTTGCACCTGCTCGCGCATCTTTTCCGCCTCCGCCTTCACCTCGACTGTCACCTGTGACAGCGCCGCGTTCTGCGACTTCGACCCCATCGTATTTACTTCGCGATTGATCTCCTGAAGCAGGAACTCGATCGCCTTACCGATCGGACCTTTGCGGTCCAACAGTCCCTCGAGTCCCTCAAGGTGGGTTTTCAGCCGCGTGATCTCTTCGCTGATATCGCCATGCTGCGAGGCGATCGAGGCTTCTTCGTGCAGCCGCTTTTCATTGACTGGCAGCGCGGCAAGCAGTTCGCGGATTCGCGCCTCGAAGGTCTTCATCACTTCGACGCGAGTCTCCTCGGCCAAGCGCTCGATCCGCGGAAGCGCGTCGTGGATTCGTTTGACCCGTTCACCGAAATCGCGGCGCAAGCTCAATCCCTCGCGGACCCGCTCGGCGTCGAGCGCTTTAAGGGCGCCCTTTATCGCGGCCATCGCAAGTTTTACCGCAGGGCGCCTGTCGGTCTCTTCTTCGACCACGTGAAATATTTCGGGGCGGTTGAGTATCGCGTCGATTCCCGGCTCACCGGCGAGATGAAGCCGTTTGCCGAGGCGGCGCAGTTCAGCGACATACTGGGCCGCCAGGTTCTCGTTGACCTCGAGCCGCGCTGGCGGAGCCTTGAGCGCGGTACATTTGATGAACAACTCGACCCGACCTCGTGCAACCGCAGCCTGGATTGTCTTACGAATCTCGGCCTCGTACTCGCCCCATCCGCGGGGCAGATTGAGCTTGAGCTCGAGGAAGCGCTGGTTAAGGCAACGAATTTCAGCCACCACGCGGACGCCCGCGCGTTCGATCTCGCCCCGTCCAAATCCGGTCATGCTTCGCATCGTAATCAGCTCTTCCTCCCAGGCGCGTCGAGACAGGTGCGATAAAGCTCGGCTGTCCGGGCAGCCATCGTGGTAATCGCAAAATCCCGCTGCGCCCGTGCTCGCGCCGCACGCCCCATCGCTGCGCTCCGCTCCGGCGCCTCCACCAATTGCGCGATCGCGCGAGCGATCGCCTTGCCGTCGGCGGGCGGCACCAACAGTCCCGTAATGCCGTGCTCGACTACTTCGCCGATCCCCCCAGTGTCGCTCGCGACAACCGGCAGTCCGCTTGCAGCCGCCTCAAGGATCGCAACCCCCAACCCTTCGTGCAAAGAGGGGAACACGAAGATATCGGTTGCGGCAAGGACATTGCGAACGTCATCGACGCGACCCAGAAACCGCAATTGACGCGCGATTCCGAGCGCCTGCGCATCGCGCTCCAACTCGGCGCGCAAACCGCCGTCGCCCGCGACGAGACAAACCAAGTTCGCGCCCTTGCCGTCGCGAACCAGATGCGAAATCGCCTCGAGCAGATAACGATGCCCCTTGCGCGGCTCGAGCATCCCTACCGTCCCGAGCACGAGCGCGCCCGATGGGATCTCGAATGCGGCGCGAGCGGATTTGCGTTCCGCAACGGTAGCACAATGAAAACGCTCGCAATCGACGCCGCTGCGAATAATCGCGATGCGCTCGCGCGCGACGCCGGCGGCGGCGATCGAATCGGCGACTCCGCGTGAGATTGCGGCTACACCGTCGACCGCGCGGCCGAACAAGAGTGGCGCGAAGACGCGGTTGGGCCGGAAATCCATGCGCCGGGTCACAACCAGAGCGCGCGCGAACCCGCGCGCATACGGCGCCATCGCGTGCGCGTGCGCCGTATGAAAGTGCACGATATCGTAGCGTCCCCGGCGCAGGATCGCGCGCAGCCGGATCGCTGCGGGCAGATCTACTGAATTGCGAATCCGCAGCGGATAGCAAACAACGCCTTCGCGCCGCGCGCGCTCGTAGAGCCGTCCCGCCGGGTCGCAGATTAGCTCGGCGCGATGCCCCATGTGCAGCAGTTCGAGTGTAAGGCCGAGCACCTGCGTTTCGCCTCCAGCGAAACCATGCTCGGGATCGACGCCGGCGACGCGCAGCGGCGGATTCGGTTCGAGTTGCGACGGATGATGCGGAGGCGAGGTCACGGCTAGAAGGCCTTCATACGCGCGATGATGCGGCGGATCTTCGCTTCAATCGAGAAACCGATAGTAGAAGATTGCGCAAATCGCGGTGATCGCGTCGCGCCATCCAATCTTTTTCCCTTCGTCGTAGGTGCGGCCCGAGTATGAGATTGGAACCTCATAGATTCGCCAGTGCGCGCGCGCCGCTTTGGCCGTAATTTCAGGCTCGAAGGTAAACCGATCGGCACTGAGCTTGAGTTCCATCAGCCGGTCGCGCCGAAACGCCTTTTGCCCGGTCTCCATGTCACTCAGGTTGAGATCGCTGATAATATTTGAGGCGAGCGTAAGCATCCGGTTCCCAAAATAATGCCAGAACAGTAGCACGCGATGCGGTCCGCCGAGGAAGCGGGAGCCAAAGACCATATCTGCGCGCCCGTCAAGTAGCGGACCGATCATGTGCTTGTAGTCGGCGGGATCATACTCGAGGTCGGCATCCTGAACGAACACGTACGGGTTCGACGCCGCGGCGAAGCCAAGCCTTAGCGCGGCGCCTTTGCCCTTGTTGCGCGCGTGAAAGAAGCATCGCACCTTGGGATGTTCGAATTTCTGCAAAAATTCGCGGGTGCCGTCGGAGGAGCCGTCATCGACAACGATCACTTCGGAGTCGAAGCCGCATTTGAGCGCGCGATCGATAACCGTGCCGATCGTTTTGGCTTCGTTGAAAACCGGAATCACAACCGAGATTTTTGTCTCCGTGTCCATCACCCCTCCCTCACCTGGTTCCGGGCTGGCACCGCCGCCGGTGGAATTGTTTCAAGCGCACCATCGCGCGCGACGCGCGATTTGAGCATTCGCGAAAGACGCCGCAGATCGCCGCGTCCGCGCTGCCGCGACGTTGCCGCCGCATAGCTCGACCACACGCGCATCCGGTCCGCGTAAGTAAGTCCCGCAAGGCTGAAGTGGCCGAGCTGCACGAGATTTCTCAGCCGCGCCCGTTTGAGCATGAAAAAGGGCGCCCGGTTCGTTCGCTCATGATCGATAAACCAGATTTGCGGCATGGCACCGTCTTCGACAATGATATTGAACGGAGTCAGATCGCCGTGGATGAAGCCGGCGCGATGCAATCGGGCTATCTCCGCGCCAATTGCGCGCATCAGTAACCGCTTACGCGCGAATTCGCCGCGACCGAGCGCGCGCAGATAGCGTGTGAGCATGACGCCCGGCGCGCGCGGTGTCGCGACCAGCTCGCGGCCGCTGGCGGGCTCGGACCCCCACATCACCACGGCGGGAGCGTGAAGACCGGCGCGGCGTAATGCGTTTGAAATCGTGCGAATATGGGCCGCCGGTGGCGACGCTAACCATCGCTTCAACCGGCCGCGTCCACGCCGCCCATCGAACAACTTGACGAAAAAGTCGCCGACTTGAAGGCGCACGCGATAGGTCGCGCCGCGGCGCGAACGCCGAAGCGATTGCGGCCCTCGCCCCGCACAGGCATCAAGGACGGCTCCGATGATTTCGTCGCGTGCGGCGTAGTCAGCCGCCGTTTCAAACTCGAATCTAATCCGCCATCCGCCGCGATCGATTGCTCCGCCATATCCGGCTGCCGATTCGCGGGCGCTTATCATTCGACACCCTCGAGCTTTGCACCCTGTTCGCCGCGCACCGCACAATCTTCGAAGGACTCGGATGGCGCAGCGCCGACCGCCCGGCGGATCATTGCGCTGACTTGGCCCGGAGCGATCCGGCGCATGCATTCGCGGCCAATCGGGCACTCGCGCAGGTAGCATGGATGGCACGGGATATCTCCCGCGATGGCAAACCTCGAGTAGCCCCATGGCGCGGAGCGTTCCGGCGCCGTCGAACCCCACAGCGAGACGACCGGGCACTTAACCGCCGCCGCGATATGCATCGGTCCCGAGTCGGGTCCGAACGCCACGGAGCATTCGGGAAAGATCGCGATCAAATCGCGCAAGCGTGTGCGTCCCGCAAGATTAAGCGCACGCTTATCCTCGAGCAGCCGCACCACGGCATTCGCCAGATCCGTTTCCTCCGGACCGCCGAGCAGCACGGGAAACATCGGCGCGACCCCTTCAGCCGGCTGCGCCAACTCCGTGATCACCGCAGCGATTGACTCGGGAAAATATATCCGGCTTGGCCACGATGAACCCAAAATTACGCCCAGAATTGGACGCGGGGCATCGGCCAGCAGTTCTCCGGCTCGCTCGCGTTCTTGGTCCGAAGCCTCAAGCCCAAACTCAATCGGCGCCGGCGGCAAGCCGAGCCGGTCGCAGAACGCCTGATATTGCAGGAGCTTGCGGCGCATGTTCGGCTGCGGCGCGATCTGCAGGGACGAAAACCAATGGTTCTGCTCCTTGGTGTTCGCGGCGTTGAATCCAAGTCGATCGCGCGCACCCGAAGCGAATGACGTGATCCCGCTCTTCAGATGGCGCTGAAGGTCCACGGTCAGATCGAACTGGCCAGCGCGCACCTCGCGCAAAAAAGTCACGAGCGACCACGGCGACCGCGCACGATCGAAGACTATCATCTGGTCGAGCCATGGGTGATGTTCGAGAATCGGAGCGGATTTAGGCTCGACCGACCATGCGATAAATGCATCCGGCCATCCGCGCCGCATCCTGCCAAGTAACGGCAACGCGCGGACGACGTCGCCGATCGCGCCGTGCAGTACTATCAGGACTCGACGCGGCGGACGCGAGAGCGGTGATACAGCGATATTTTGAGGCTCATTCATCGTCGAGGAGCGCTGACGCACCCCTCGCGCACGATGATAACGACGCCGCCGATGCGGGCAAAGCGGGGGGCCGGGCGGCATAAAGACATCGGCGCCGGCCAAAGTTGGGGCCAGTCAGCGATATGAGGCTTAGTCCGAGCCTCCGGCAATCGTGGCGACGCGCTTGCGGACGTACAGCAGCGGCGTGTAAAACGCGCGGTAATGCCGGAACTATCCGAGAGCACCGGGTCGTCAAAAACTTCCACCCGCAATCCCGCATATTCGAGCGGTCCTATCGTTTTGGTGTTGGCGATCGTCGTTACCATATCCGCACTCCGGAAGACCGATCCGCCGCCAGTCCTTGGCGCGGGCGCCCCCGCGGCGGAATTTTCCGCAGCGCGCGCGATGTCCGCGTTGCGGCAGATCGCGCAGCGGCCGCATCCGCTTGCCTCCGCCGATGAGGCGCAGGTTCGCGGCTACGTGGTAAGGCGCCTCAGCGAGCTTGGCGCAAAACCGGAAATCGAAGCCGCGACCGTCGCGAGCACCGATCGATCCGGGCTGCGGACTTTCGCAACCGTCAACGATATCATCGCGCGGATTCCCGGAACCGCCGGCACCGGCGCCGTGATGCTATCGGCGCATTACGATTCGGTCCCAAGCGGACCCGGCGCCGGCGACGATTCCGCAGCAGTCGCGGCGCTGATCGAGACCGTTCGCGCGCTCAAGAGCGGCTCGCCGTTGCGAAATGACGTGATTGTGCTCTTCAGTGACGGCGAAGAACTCGGGATGCTCGGGGCGAAGGCGTTCGTTGAGAATTATCCCGCGCTGCGCTCTGTGAAGGTCGCGCTGAATTTTGAGATGCGCGGCGACTACGGACCGGTCGTGATGTTTCAGACCAGCACCGATAACGCGTGGCTGATACGCGCGCTGGCGGCAACACCGTTTCCGCGCGCGAGCTCGCTCGCGCCGGCGCTTTACAAACGACTACCAAACGACACCGATCTGACGCTGTTCATGCGCGCGGGAATCGCCGGGATGAACTTTTCGGCGAACGGCGGGCTGCCGCGCTATCACACAAGGCTGGACGATATCGCGCACCTCGATCCACGCTCGATGCAGCATCAGGGCAGCTATGCTCTTGCGCTGGCGCGGAGATTCGGAGAGGCCGATTTGAGCAAGCCGCATACCGGCGACGATATTTATTTCTCCGCCTTCGGCAACTTTTTTCATTACCGCGCAGGGCTGGCGATGCCGTGTGCAATCCTCGCAGCGCTGCTCGTGCTGGCGGCGCTGCTCGCGGTCGTCCAGCGCGGAATTTCGAGCGCGAGCGGTATTTTTGCCGGCCTTGGAATTTACGCGGCTGCGATCGTGATAGCGATTGCCGAGAGCCGCGCCGTCTTGACAATTTTCGAGCATTTCGCCGCGCGTGAGATGCTGCCGTGCGGCACCACTTACGGCGGTGCGTTTTTTCTCGCAGCCTCGGTTGCCGTAATCGTTGCGTCCCTGTGCGCAGGCTATTCATTGCTGGCGCGGAGTCTGGGACGCGCGAATCTTGGCGGCGGCGCGCTGGCGATTTGGGCGCTGCTAACGCTTGTGTGCGCCGACGCGCTGCCGGCCGGCAGCTATCTGCTAACGTGGCCGCTGATTTTTGCCGCACTGGCGTTTAATCTCAGATGGAGCGCGCGAGGAGCGCGCGATCCGATTGCTCCGACATCGGCGACTCTGATCGCCGTCATTCCGTGCACCGTAATATTGTCGCCGCTCTTTCTGGTCGCCGCCGACGCGACGGCAATGATGTTCGCGTTCAGCGCGGTCCTGAGCGTGCTGATGTTCGGAGTCTTCGCGCCATACACCGATTTGCTGACCAGCGATCACGAGCGGATGCTGGCCGGAGCACTTTTCATCGCCACGCTTGCGATGTTCGTGATCGGACTCCGGCAGGGGCAATTCAGCGCCACGCAGCCACGACCCGACAGCATTTTCTACATGCTCGATGCGAGCAACGGCAGCGCCATTTGGGCAAGCGTGGACCGCGCACCCGACCGGTGGACCGCTCAGTTTTTCCAACACCACGTGCGCTCGGGAGCACTCGCTATACTGACCGGGGAAACGGCGAGCAGCAATAAAATTGTCGGGGACATCCCTCGTATCTTTCCGCATCGCAGCGGGCGCTTCTGCACGCTGAATGAAGGCGCGACGATCGAAGGCGACGCCCCTGCTGCGGAACTGGCCGCGCCCGAACTCGACGTCATCGACGACTCCAGTTCGGCTGGGGTGCGAACGGTGACGATGCACGTCGTGTCAGCGCGGCACGCGCCGATCGTGTGGTTCACCGTTGCGCGCGGAGTAACGATCCTAGATTCGTCAATCGATGGTAAGTCGCCGGGCGGCGGGCCAAGCGATGGTTATTCGGGGTGGTTTTGGGGCGCACCTGACGGTGGCTTCGATTTGACGATTAAGCTGGTGAAAGCGGGACCGATAATGGTCAACGTGCTCGATCAGAGTGATTGGCTGCCCAGCTTTCCGGAAATGTCAATCACACCGCGTCCGTCGGACGTTATGCCCACGCCGTTTTTATTCTTTGATTCGTCAACCCTGGTGCGCAAGACGTTCGTTATTGGCGGCCAGACAGGGACGCCCAACGCTTAAACCAAGACTCTACAGATGGCCCGGCGCACCCCAAGCTCGCGATGGACGCCGGCGGTCAGCTGCCCTGCTGCTCGACGAAGGCAAGGCACTCGCTCTCACTCTTAAACGACGGGCTGCTGAATTCTTGCCATCCGCCGTTCTTGCAATCCTTTTTCAACTGCGGTTGAAGTGTTTGCAAGTCTGTGTCGTCAAGTGCGAGTTGATTGATTTCCTGGTTAGCGAACCATCCGTAGGCGTTGCCTCCAACGGCCGAAATCGGCAGAGGCTGACCTTCGGTGCATAGTCCGAGCGATTGCGGCATGTCGCAGACCGGATGGAGCGTCCAGCTTGCGACGACAGCGCTGGTCTGCTTGTTCGTAATGGTCATATCGATTTCAAGGTCACCGCTCGAGTCGGGCTTGAAAACGTGCTTGAAGGTGTACCATCCCGAGCTGGTCACGCACTGGGGATTATGGGTCGGGTCTTCAGGAGACGCGCCTTCCCGAAAAACGTTGGTCGAAGCGGCGATAACAAAATGGGAATTTCCGGTCACCGTTCCTGAGGCCACACACGGGTCGTTTGGAACCGCGGTACCAACATTGAAAACGTAGTCTTGGAGAAACTGGCCCGTCGAGTCGTTGAGCGCCGAGTCCCAATCGAACCGGTAATCCTTATGCGCGGACGCGAACGCGGTGTCCAGATAAATATCGGCCGACGTCGATACTCCACCCGTCGGGAAACGCCCCGCCGAAAAACTTAGTCCCCAATCGGTATATGGCCCGATGCAGTCCTTCGCTCCGGGCGTGCATTGCGGATCGCCCGCATTGCCGAAATTCGCGTTCGGATTGACGTACAGGCGGGCATGATAGGATCCGTCAGCCGAATCGATTCCGTCAGCATAGCCGCCCGAAGTTGAAAAACCCGACGGGACGCGCGCGATACTGCCATTGCCTTGGTTGTACCAGCCCGAGGTATCCGTTTCGAAGCCCTGAAAAAAAGTCTGCGCACGCGCGATCACCGGTGACATCAACGTCACTAGCAGCGCAAGCGCAAATGTGGCGAATGATCTCATCTCCCACCACCGAGAACAGATTCCCAACGTCCCCCGTCAGCGCCACTGCCAATGAATTGGGCGCGTAGCAGCCCCCCGTCCATAATAATGGTTACCAAAACCAGCGCAGGCTACGCAATCCGGAAGATTAACGGACCTCCAAGCGCTCTAACGATCGCATTCGCCTCCGATCATGTTAATCATCCCGAAGGTCGTGATGATATCAGGAATCATGTGGCCGATGAGCATTTTATTCAGCGCACCCATCCCGAAAAAACACGGTGGACGCACCCGCACGCGATAGGGCCGACCGCTGCCGTCACTGACTACGTAAAAACCCAACTCGCCGTTGGCACCCTCGACCGCAAAATAAGTCTCACCCGGAGGAACCTTGATTCCTTCCATCACCAGCTTGAAATGATTCATCAAGCCTTCGATCGAGTTGTACACCCGCTCCTTGGGAGGCATCACGACTTTCGGGTCGTCGATTGACACAGGACCGCCTGGTATCGAAGCCATTGCCTGTTCGATAATTTTTCGCGATTGCGCGATCTCCTGGAAGCGGACGTTGAAGCGGTCATAGTTATCGCCGCGCTCGCCAAGCGGAATCTCGAAATCGAAGCGGTCATAAACCAGATACGGATGAGCCTTTCGCACGTCGTAGGACACGCCTGATGCGCGCAGAAGCGGACCTGTCAGGCCATATGAGATTGCATCTTCACGAGGAATGATGCCGAGACCGCTCATTCGATCGATAAAAACCCGGTTGCGCGTGAGCAGCTTATCGCAGTCGGCCAAAACCGAGTCTAAGCACTTGAACGACGCGCGCAGGCGTTCGGCGAAATCGTCCGGCAAATCATGCGCCAGCCCACCCACCCGACACCACGTGATCGTCAGCCGCGCTCCTGTCACCGACTCGATCAAATCATACAGGAACTCGCGAGCCTCGAGCATGTAGAACATCACGGTCTGGGCGCCGACTTCGCCAGCCGCCATCCCGAGACAGGTCAGATGGTCGGCAATTCGCGAAACCTCGCTCATAATTGCGCGCACGTATTTGCATCGCTCGGTAATCTCAAGGTCGAGCAATTTTTCGACCGCCAGCGCGAACCCGACGTTGTTGATGCAGGGTGACGCGTAATTGAGCCGATCGGTGTAAGGAAACGCCTGGGTCCAGGTCCCCTGCTCGCACATCTTTTCGAAGCCGCGATGCAGGTAGCCGACTTCGACGTCGCAATCGACAATTCGCTCGCCGTCCAGCTTGAGATTGAATTTGATAGTGCCGTGCGAAGCGGGATGCGACGGCCCCATCTGGATCTCCATAATCTCGTCGGCGGGATCCGAAGCTTCGATTTTTTCTTTCCAACGGGCGGGTAAAGGCATCTTGGTTTTGCGCTCAAACGCTCCAGCAGGACGAATTCACGCGGTCCTACCGGGACATCGGAATTGGGTTAACGATCGGGTCGGTCTCCGGGACGATGGGCTGGCGTCTCTGGTACGGATAATCCTTGCGCAACGGATGACCCTCGAAGGTGTCGTAAAGCAGAATCCGGCGCAAATCAGGATGTCCGCGGAACTCGATTCCGAACATGTCGAAGCACTCCCGTTCGAGCCAGTCGGCCGCTTTCCAGATCGGAAAAACGCTCTCAACCCAAGCGTCGTCGCCGGGAATTTGCACTTTGACCCGAAGCCGATGGTTTCGGCTGAGAGAATTGAGGTTGTAAACAATGTCGAAACGGGGCGAACGTTCGGGCCAATCCACTGCAGTGAGATCCGACAGTGCGTTGAACTCAAAGCCGGGCTCGCATGCCAAAGCGCGAAGCACCTCGAACGCGCTTTCGCGCACGACGATGATATAGTCCTGGCCGTGCGTAGTGCCTGTTTCGGACAGAACTGCGCCAAAGCGTTCCTGTAGTTTTTCAATCAGCATGCTTTCAATCCCGTGCACCGGTGGCGTATCGCGGGCCTCCTGCCGGTACGCCCTAGGCGTTGAGCTTAATCCCAATCGAGCGCGCCACGCTCCCAGGCGTAGATCAGCCCGACGGCCAGAATCGCGATAAAGACGACCGCCTCAACGAATCCAAACATCCCAAGTTTGCGGATTTCGACCGCCCATGGATAGAGGAAAACTAGGTCGACGTCGAAGATGAGGAACAAAAGCGCGGTCAGGTAAAATCGGACCGAGAAGCGTCCCCACGCTCCCCCGCTTGAGGGATTGCCGCATTCGAAAGCCTCGCTCTTGATCGCGCTTGGGCGCTTCGGCCCAAGGATTGAATTGATCGACACCATCACCCCCACCACGACGGCGGCGAACACAAAAGTCACAAGGACCGGAAACCAAGTCGTCATCTCTATTTGGCCTTTCTGGCGCCGAGCGTTCAAGCCGGGTCATAAGTATCAATACCCGATGCCTGCGCACCTTTCCAACCCCGACCGCGAACGCTCGATCCCGCTAGCAAACTTCGCCGCATCCACGTCGCGCATCTTGTAGGGTTGCTGGGTCGAACTAACATTAGTAAGCCTTTTCGTAAGTAGAATCTTTCCTTCATAGCAAAAATGCGATCTATTTGGACTCGAACAGCCACGGTCCGAATTGAATTCCCAGTTCTGCGAGCAATTTAAAGGAGATCATTCGGACAATCGTGGCTTATCGATAAGTAATCTTGACTTTTGTGGCTTCCTTTACTAATGATTCAAACGCGAAACGAGGCCGCAGATTTTCGCTGCCTCTCGACATAGGGGAAAATTATGAAACCTGACAGATGCTCGCTTTGTACCGCTCTGATAGGCGCCGCAGCGATGCTAATCTTGGGCGTCACGTCAGCCGCCGCGCAAGTAAAACCCGGCGACCACATTGGCCCCAACAACGCTTACAAGATCAAGGAGCTCGTCGCGCCCGGCGTCTATTGGCGCGTTCAGAGCGGGATGACCATGGTGATTGCGCCAACCGAGCGGATTGACTGGCCCCCTCCCTATAAGGAAGCCACTGAGAAATATTCCCCGCAGGTCAGACTGAGCTCGGACCATCGCTCGCTGGTCGGCTATGTCGCCGGACAGCCCTTTCCGCTGCTCGATCCGAACGATCCTGACGTCGCGAACAAAATCATGTGGAATTATTTCTTCCGTCCGATCTCAACCGACGACTACGACCTGCGCTTCTTCGATTGCGAAAGCGTGTACGCCGGCCTGAACAAAAAATACAGCGTGCTCTGGTATTACACCGTCGGCCACTACGCCGGTTACAACGAAGTTGGCCGTACCGAGGTCAATCCGATTCCGGTTGATCCAGATTTCCTGGTATCAGGGCGCTACTCGATGACGGGGCTGTACCCGCAGCTCTCGCCTGAAGACGGTGCCGGCGCGGGCTTCCTGCGCTATCGTTACGCGAACCCAAACCAATCAGACGACTCCTACACCTACCTGCCAGGAGCGCATCGCATTCGTCGCCTTAACGACACGCTGATGAGCACAGCGCAAGATGCGGGTCCCGAATCGTACAGCCCGGATGACTTCGAGTGTTTTGCGGGCAAGAACGAGAACTACGACTGGCGGTTCCTTGGCGAGAAAGAGATGCTCGGCGCTATCGACGACCCCACCGACCCGCCCCGCACCTGCATGACCGACGGCGGTGCCAGCCATTGCCCTGCCCTATGGCAAATGCGGCATATGTACATACTTGAAGGAATCGCACGTAAAAGCCGTCTGCCCGGCGATCTCTACTCGAAGCATGTGCTCTACATAGATTCCGAGGCCGATTTCGGGATGTATCAGGATCAGTACGATCGCAAAGGCCAGCTCTTCATCAATTACACGTCATGGTTGAAGTTTGCGGACCGTGTGTCTCCGGCGTCACGAATTGCGATCTACCCGTTCAAGCGGCTATTTCAAACCGGTTCTTCATCCACCGACGTTCAGTCCGGGCTTTCGACGGTCTGCTATCATCCGGGATACGACGTTCCCGAAAAGGAATGTTGGTACATCAACATGGGCGCTGTCGATCGGACCTTTTTCGACCCGGTCGAGATGGTGAAAGCGTCGAATCGCTGAGCCGAAATTCCGAACAAACCTCTGGTGCCGGCGCATCTATGATGATGCGCCGGCGGGCCAATGGTATCGCACGCGCCTCGAACGTCGATTTGCACGGACCTTGGCCCGCAGCAATCGCGCCGTAAAGAAGCGACCGTTCTAACATTAGTTAGGTTACTGTCATTACCGCGGTCGCGTTCGCTACGAACCGCCGCC